>CAXTTU010000014.1:11889-26016 GCA_964247225.1 uncultured Sphingomonas sp.
GGCCAACCAGGGGCAGGTGATGGAGGCGCTGACATTCCTGCGTCGGCTACCGTTCCGGGTGCTCGCGCAGCAGCCTCTGAGGATTCTGGGCAGGCGGCTGGGCCTTGACCTCCTGCGGCTCGATCCGCGCGACCCGAGATGGCGGTGGTCGAGATGAGCGCGCCCGGCAGGAGCGACGAGATGACGACGGCGGCCGACCCGAATAAGCTAGGCGGGACCGGCGCGGTCGCTGTCCTGACCGTGAACTGGAACCGCCCCGCGCTCACCCTGGCGTGCTTGCAAGGCCTCCGGAAGACGCACGGTGTACGCTGGCACCTGTTCATCGTCGACAATGCGTCGTCGGACGACTCCGTCGCGCAGCTATCCGGTCTGGGAGACGACGTGACCCTGATCCAGTCCGAGGTGAACGGCGGATGGTCCGGCGCCAACAACCGGGCGGCCAGGACGGCGCTGGCGGCAGGGTTCGATCACCTGTTCTTTCTCAACAACGATGCGGAGGTAGGACCGGGAACGCTTGCCGTCCTGCTGGAGGCCTTTGCTTGCTTGGGAACGCCCTACCCCGTTCTCGGCGCGATCCAGACCAGCGAGCGCGGCCCGGAGGGGGCGTGGTATGGTAGCCACAGGCGTCCCCGCATCCCGTTCCCGGACGATCTGACCCCATCCGAATACAGTACGAAGCCCGATCTGTTCGCGACCGACTTCATCAAAGGCGCGGCGCTGTTCGCGCATCGGGCCCATTTCGACCGCATCGGCTATTTCGACGAACGATTTTTCCTGAACTTCGAGGAAACGGACTGGTGCGCCCGCGCCCGGGCGGCGGGTTTCCCCGTTCTGATGGTCAAGGCAGCGCAGGTTGTTCATTCCGGTTCAGGGACGATGGGCGGTCTGTCGTCCCCGATCAGCACCTATTTCCTCGTCAGGAATGGGCTTCTCTATTCCGAGTTGAGACACGGACCATGGGTGTACCTGAAGGGCGTCAAGGAGCGGATGACCTGGATAAAGTTCCGCTACAACACCGGGAGCTGGACGCGCGCGGTGGCCTGTCTCGCCAGGGATAGATCGCCTTGGGCTATCGCCTATCGCCGAGGGTTCCTCGATTATGCGCTGCGGCGTTTTGGGGACTGCCCGACCATCATACGGGACCTCACCTATTCGGCGAAGCTTGCGGGCAGGTCATGATTGATTGGCCCTCGGGCAGTGTGAACTGTTCAGGCCCAGACAATCGGGGTCATCCAACTAGTCCTCGCCACCTCAACACGCGCTGCTTGAAGGCCGCGAACGGCCCCATCCCCGCCAGCCGCGGGATCAGCCAGGGCAGTTCGTGCCGCCGCCGGGCCAGCGGGAGCGCGCGCAACCGGTCGAGGAACGGCACTTCGTCGAACCGCGCCTTGAGCTGGAACATGCGAATGTCATCGCGGACATAGCGGGCCACGCCGGGTTCGACGCCGATCCGTTGCAGTTCCTGCTCGAACAGCTCCAGCGTCCGCGCCTTGTTCGCCGACAAAGCCATCTGCCGCCGCTCCCGTTCAATGATCGCGCCGCGGTTGGCCGCGGGCGCGGGCTCATGCGTGATCGCCCCCCAATGCTTGCGATAGGCGAGCAGTGGCTCCTCGATCACCTCGATCCGCCCGCCATTGGCGAGCAGCATCAAGGTTAGATAGGTGTCCTCCGACCGCACGCGGTCGGCGGGCGCGGGGAAGCGGGTCAGGACCGAGCGATGGCACGCGGTCGAGGCCCCGTACAACGGCTCGATCTTCTGCCCCGGGAAATAGTCGAGCAGGAACAGGGTCGTCGCGATCGGGCGGAAGTTGGGCTCGGTCACCGCTCCCGCCTCGTCGATCACGTCGAACCTCGACCACAGCGCATCCGCCCCCGTCTCGACCCAACGCCGCGCGACCGTCGCGGTGCGGTGCGGGTAGGATATGTCGTCGCCGCCCGCGAAGATGATGACCTCGCCGTCGGCGCGCCGGAACGCGTCATAGATGTTGCCATAGGTGCCGAGATTGCTCGCGGGCCGGTTGACGAGCACACGGTGTGGCCCGGCGTAACGCTCCGCCGCCGTGAGCATCCGCGCATGGGTGTCGTCGGTCGAGCAATCGTCGCTCAGGATGATCTGCAGGTCGGGATAATCCTGCGCGAGCGCGCCCTCAATCGCGAAGTCGATCAGGTCGGACTGGTTATATCCCGTGACGATCATGGTCATCGGCGGGGTGCTGGCGTCTGACATCCGGTCTGTCCTGTCTCGTTCGCGCGAGGGACGCGCTCAGCCCGCGGCGGGCACGCCCGCGCCCGCACGGTTGAGATATGTCCGGCTGGGCCGCTCGAACCAGACGAACGACGCTCGCGCGATCATGATCACGCCAGCGAGATAACAGAGCAGGAAGAGCGGGCTGCTGAACAGCCCCCTGCCCAGCCCCGCCCGGTCCACCACCGTCAACAGCGCGATCTGCACCGGCACATGCCAAAGGTACGTCCCGTAGGTATTGTCGCCCAGCCACTTCATCGCGCGCGCGGCACCGCGGGAGCGGCGCTCGACATCAACGAATGTGGCGGCGAGCACGAGGCCGACGAACAGCAAAGTCGAACCCGGCCCGACCGCGTGCCACCGCCCGAACAATGCAAGCGCGCAGGCGATCGGCACACCCGCCGCGAGCAGCTTGGTCCACACCCGGTCGCGGCAGGCGAGAAAGACCGGAAACAGCCCGCATCCGGTGAAGAAGAAGAACGCGCCTTGCAGGATGTGCGCGAACGGCCCGAATCGCGACAGTGCGAGTGAGACTGACGCCAACAGCACCGGCGCGATCGCTCCCGCGACGAACAGCCTCGGCAGCAGCAGCCAGAACAGGGCATACATCAGCAGCTCGACCGACACCGACCAGATCGGGCCGTTGAACGAAAAGCGGATCGTCGGCCCCCAGCCGCTGGTAAGGCACAGCTGGTCGAGGAAATGCGGCCAGTCGTTGTTGCCGTAGATCTGCGAATGCCCGACCGTCCGCTCGCTTACTGATTGCAGCGCCGCAACGCACAGCAGCGTCAGCAGGTGGAGGGGATACAACCGCGCGAAGCGATGCACCGCGAACACGCGCGTCGTCACCGGTCGCCTCGTATAGACGGCGGAAAAGGTGAAGCCGGAAATCAGCCAGAACAGCTGCACCGCGTTGCCGCCATGGTCGTACATCAGCCGGAACACCGCGTAGAGCGGGTCGTCGCTCGTCGCGTGGGGCATCGTGGCGCTGTCCCCCAGCGTGTAGAAATGCGAGTAATGCCAGAACAGGATAGCCAGCGCCGCCAGCCCGCGGAGCAGGTCGACCGCGTGGAAATAGCCCGGCGCTCGCCCGACCAGCCGCGGGTCACTCACCGCGATGCGGAGCACCTCGCCCACCGTCGCGCCCTGCGGTTGGCGCAAGCGGAGGTCGGCGAGGGTGGACGGCAACACCCCCACCGCCTATGCAAAGCGCCGTGCCGTGGCAATAACCTGGCGCGAAGCAGCAGAGCGGTCGCCGGAAGCTGCTTCGTCGCGGCCTTCACCGTTTCTCGGACCTTCCGCATTGATCTCGTTTGGCCCGCTCAAATCCGACGCCGATGTCGAGCGGCTCCTCGCCGCCTCGGCGGCGGAGTTCGGGGCGGAGGGGTATCAGCGGCACCGGCGCTATCTCGATTGGCTATACCGGGGCCCGGCGGCGCGAGGGCTGTCCGACTGTCTGGTCGCGCGGCGCGGTGACGAGATTGTCGGCGCGATGCACCGCATGATCCTGCCGACCGAAGGGCCGGACGGGGCCGGAACGCTTGGCGTGCTGCACAATCATTTCGTCGATGACGCCGTTCGTTCCGGGCCCGGGGTGCTGTTGCTGCGGCGAGCGACCAAGGACGTCGGCATCGCGTTCGCGCCCGGGGTGCAGGCACCGCTGGACGAGATCTATCGCCGGTTGGGGTTCGAGAGCGTCCCCGGTTTTTGGCTGGCGAAACCGCTCGCCCCGGTGCGCGCCGGCATCCAGTTGCTGCGGGCGCGGATGGGGCGCGGTCGCGCGTTGCGGGTGGGGCTGGCGCGACTGCAACGGCGCTATCCGGCGCTCACGATCACGCCGGAGCCGGACGCGGCCGATGTCGAGCGGCTGTGCGCCGCGATGCGCGCCGGAGCGCAGGGCCGCGTCGCCGTCGCCTGGACACCCGAACTGGTCCGCTGGCGCTATTTCGACCCGCTCGGCCCGCGGCACCTAATTGTGCGCCGGGGCCCGGATGGTCCGTTCGCGGTGCTCGCGCCCGGGACGCGCCGCGGCGTGGGCACCGCGCGGCTGATGGAACTGAGCGACCCGGCGGACGCACGTTTCCTCGCCGAGGTGCAGGGAGTCATGCGCGCGGTCGGGGCGGCGGTGGCATTGTGCTTCACCATCGACCCCGCCATGGTCGCCTCGCTCACCCGGCGGGGCTGGCGCGTGCGCGGCAACGGGACGTGGAGCTTCACCACGCCGGGACCCGCACCCTTTCTGACCGCGGCAGCGAGCGACGTCGGGTTCGAGGCGCTCAACACGGAGTTCGGTTGATGGCGGGCACCTTCATCCTGTCGCTCGACTGCGAGGGCAAATGGGGGATGGCCGATCACCTCACCGCCGACCACCATCGCTGGCTGACGCGCGAGCGGCTGCGCGAGGCGTACCGGCGGCTGCTCGACCTGTTCGGCGAGCATGAGGTCGAGGCGACCTGGGCATTCGTGATGGCGTTCCTGCTGACACCGGAGGAGCAGCGCGAGCGCGATGCGCTGTTCCAGGACCAGCCGATCGACGGGCGCAATTGGCTGGTGAACTTCCGCGCCGCGCAGGCGGAGGGCAATCTCGACGGTTGGTCCAGCCCCGAGCTGCTCGAGCTGGTCGCGGAGCGCGGCGGGCATGAGATCGGCTGCCATGGCTTCTCGCACCTGCCGCTCGACCCGGCGCAGGTGACGCAGGAGGTGATGGCGCGCGAGGTGGCGGCGGCGTCGAGCGTGGCAGCGGAGAAGCGGGTCGCGCTCCGGACGTTCGTCTACCCGCGCAACCTCGTCGGCTATCCCGACCAGCTCGGGCGCGAGGGCTATCGCGGCTATCGCGCGCGCCTGCCCGTGCGCCCCGGCGCGGTCGGGCGACTGGGCAACCTCCTGTCCGAGTTCAACATCGCGCAAGGCTCTCAGCCGGATGCGCCCGCCGGGGCGGAGCCGATCGCCATCCCGTCAGGGTTCTTCTTCAACTGGCGGCTCGGCGCGCGCGCGCGGGTGCCCGCGAGCGTCACCGTGCGGCGCTGGCGGCGCATCCTGGAGGACGCGGCGGCGAGCGGCGGCGTCGCGCATCTCTGGCTCCACCCGCACAACATCATCAGCGCGCCGGGGACGTTCGACGTGTTGGCCGAGGTGATCCGCGACGTCGCACGGCTGCGCGATCGCGGCGTGCTGGAGGTGCGCACGCAAGCCGCCTATTGTGCCGCGCGGACGGCGCACTGACATGAGTGACACGATGGACTTGGAAGAGATGATCGGCGCGGAGGTGCGCAGGCAGGCGGCGGCGTCGGGGGGCGGCGTGACGGGCGCGCTCACCCGCGACACCGCGCTCGCCGACACCGGGCTCGATTCGCTCGGCTTCACCACCTTGGTGATCGAGCTGGAGCGCCAGACCGGAGTCGACCCGTTCGGCGGCGAGGACGAGATCATGTACCCCGAGACGTTCGGCGAGCTGCTCGATCTCTATGCGGGCGCGCAGGCGTGACGATCACGCGCCAATACGGCATCAACATGCCGCAGATGGCGATGGGCGGCCTGTCCGAATCGTGGCTGTTCAAGGAGATGGGCGACCTTCATTGGGCGCTGATCACGCAAGGGCTGGGCGCGGCGTCGAGCACGCTGGCGGACGCCAACGGCGCGCGGCTCTACCCCACCTTTACTCGCATCCGGTTCCGCGCCAGCGTGCCGCTGACCGATTTCCGCGAGAACGACCTGCTCGAGGCCGAAGGCGAGATCGCCCGCTATGGCGGCAGCTATTTTTTCAGCACGCTCCGCTACCGGGCGGGCGACCGGCGGATCGACGCCGAGCTGATGAGCACCTTCACCAAGCGCGCGGCGGAGGAGTCGAACGCAGCCCTGCTCAAGGGCCAGCCGCCAATCCCCAAGGACTGCGCGATCCGCCAACTCGACGCCCAACCCGCCTTCGCCGCCGCGTTCCGCGAGCACCGCGCCGCGAACGAGCGCCCGGTCGCGTTCGAGACCGACTACACGCTCCAGCCCAATTACGACATCAACGGCGTCCGCCTGCTCTACTTCGCCGCCTATCCGATGATTGCCGACCTTTGCGAGGCGCGCGCCGCCACCGACCCGGTCGACTGGCACATGAGCCGCAGCGTGATCGCGCGCGACATCTTCTATGCGGCTAATTGCGACATTCATGACCGCATCCACTACCGCCTGCATCTTAGCGATGCGGAGCGGAGCGAGGCGAGCCTGTCGCGGCGGTCGGACGGCAGGCTGATGTCGTTCGTGGCGACGGAAACCGTCGCGGTCTGAACCGTTGAGCGTTTGAAGAGCGCTGGCTATCGCCTTATCTGCATTGTCTCCGCTCGCGAAGGTAGGCCCATGGAATTCCAGACCTTGTCCCATGCCGGCCTGCGCGTATCGGCGGGCGGCGTCGAGCTGGTGTGCGACCCGTGGCTGGTCGGCAGCGTCTATTGGCGCAGCTGGTGGAACTACCCGCCTGTGCCGCGTACGCTGGTCGAGAGCCTGCGCCCCGACTTCATCTACCTCACCCACCTCCACTGGGATCATTTCCAGGCCGATTCGCTGCGGCTGTTTCCCGAGGACACGCCCATCCTCGTGCCGTATGACCGCTATGAGCGGATGACGCGCGACCTGAAGGCAGTCGGTCGCACCAATGTGCGCGAGGTTCGGCATGGCGAGCGCGTCGTGCTGGGGCCGGAGCTGGCGGTCACCTCGTTCCACTTCTCCCCGATCATTACCGACAGCGCGGTGGTGATCGAGGCGGGCGGACAGGTCCTACTCAACGCCAACGACGCAAAGTTCGCCGGCGCGCCGCTCGCGCAGATTCTGAAGCGCTTCCCCAAGGTCGATTTCTGTTTCCGCAGCCACAGCTCGGCAAACCCGCGCGCCTGTTTCCACGTCACGGACGCGCCCGACGAGGAGGTCGACGACAACGACCATTACCTCCGCGCCTTTGCGCTGTTCATGGCGCGGGTGAAGCCGCGTTACGCGATCCCGTTCGCATCCAACTCGTGCCTGCTCCACGACGATGTGTACGACATGAACGCGCTGGTGCAGACGCCGCTGGCGGTACGCGACCATTTCGAGGCGTTCCGGCGCGAGCGTGGGCTCGATACGCAGGTGCAGATCATGGTGCCGGGTGATAAGTGGTCGAGCGAGCGCGGCTTCGAGCTGCAGAATGGTGACTGGTTCGAAAACCGTGACCAGCGCATCGCTGAGTATCGCGAACGCGTGCAGCCGACGATGCAGAAGCAGGCGGCGCTGGAAGCGCGCGTGTCGGTGCCGCTGAAGCAGGTCGAGCGGTTCTTTGCCGACCTTTCAAAGAAGGTACCCGCCGTGCTGATGCGGCCGTTGAAGGGCCGCGAAGTGCTGCTCGTCTCGCGCTCGGAGAAGCGCGTCGATGGCTTCGCGGTCGACCTGCCCGCGGGCACGGTGCGGCTCGTGCCTCCGGCCGAGTTCGACCGGTTCGACATGCGCGTCGAGTTTCCCGCCCTGGTGCTGCGGCAATCGGTGGCGATGAACATGTTCGGCCATGCGGGCATTTCCAAGCGCGTCCATTACCATGCGACCGCCGCCGCGATGCCCGCGCTCAAGCGCTTCGTGACGATCACCGAGCTGGCCGAGGCGGAGATCTTCCCCCTGCGCGGCCACCTGTCGCTGCGCGCGGTCAAGGCGCTGATGCCGCGCTGGCGCGAGGGAGTGCTGTATGCGCGCGTCGTCGCCGACCTCGCGCGCGGGCGCGACTTCCCGACCATCGAGGAGCGGTATCTCGATCCGATCGCGGCGTGATTGCCGTGGCCGGGCGGGGCGGATAAGCCCCGCCGCGATGGCGTCCCCCGTGCAACTCATCGAGCCGCGCCGATTCGGCGACGATCGCGGCTGGTTCACCGAGGTCTACAAGGAGTCCGAGTTCGCAGGGCGCGGCATCACCGAGCGGTTCGTCCAGGACAACCACTCGCTGTCCGTGCCGCGCTTCACCTTGCGCGGGCTGCACTTCCAGACGCCCCCGCACGCGCAGGCGAAGCTGGTGCGCTGCATCGCCGGGCGCGTGTTCGACGTTGCGGTGGACCTGCGCGCAGGCTCGCCCAGCTATGGCCGCTGGGTCGGCGCGGAGCTGTCGGCGGCGAATGGGCGGCAGCTCTATGTACCCGTAGGTTTCGCGCACGGCTTCCTGACGCTGGAGGAAAGGTGCGAGGTGACGTACAAGGTGTCGGACCTGTACGCGCCGGAGTGCGATGCGGCGCTGCGCTGGGACGATGCGGACATTGCGGTGGAGTGGCCGTTGCCGCCCGGCGTGGCACCCGAGCTGTCGGGCAAGGACCGCGACGCGCCAAAGCTCGGTGCTTTTGTGTCGCCTTTCGCCTATGACGGGCACCCGCTCGAACCATTGGGCTGAGGATCATGCGCATCTTCGTCACCGGCGGGGCCGGGTTCATCGGCTCGGCGCTGGTCCGGCACCTGATCGCGAACACCGCGCATGAGGTGCTCAACTACGACAAGCTGACCTATGCGGGCACGCTGACCACGGTTGCGGAGGTGGCGGAGAGTCCGCGCTATTGCTTCGTCCAAGGCGATGTGTGCGATGGCGCAGCGGTGCGTGCGGCGATCACCGGGTTCCGCCCCGACGTGATCACCCATCTAGCCGCCGAGAGCCATGTCGACCGCTCGATCGACGGACCGGGCGCGTTCGTCCAGACCAACATCGTCGGCACCTTCACCATGCTGACCGAGGTGCGCGCCTATTGGCAGTCGCTGCGAGGTTCGGAGCGTAACGCATTCCGTTTCCATCATATCTCGACTGACGAAGTGTACGGATCGCTCGGCGAGACGGGGCTGTTCACCGAGAACACCCCCTATGACCCGCGCTCGCCTTATTCGGCGTCCAAGGCAGGATCGGACCACCTCGTCAGCGCGTGGGGTCACACCTATGGCCTGCCCGTGCTGATCACCAATTGCTCGAACAATTACGGGCCGTTCCACTTTCCCGAAAAGCTGATCCCGCTGATGATCGTCAAGGCGCTCGCGGGCGCGACGCTGCCCGTCTACGGCCGCGGCGAGCAAATCCGTGACTGGCTGTATGTCGAGGACCATGTCCGCGCCTTGCAGGCGGTGTTTGAGCGCGGGCGGCCGGGGCGGACTTACAATGTCGGCGGCAACAACGAGATGCGCAACATCGAGGTGGTGCGTGCCGTCTGCGTAGAGCTCGACGCGCTGCGCCCACGCGCTGACGGCGTAAGTTATGCGGAACAGATCGGCTTCGTGACCGACCGACCGGGGCACGATGCGCGCTACGCGATCGACGCCTCGCGCATCCGCGACGAGCTCGGCTGGACCCCGGCGGAGACCTTCGCGAGCGGGATCGCTAAGACGGTGCGCTGGTATCTTGACCGCGAAGACTGGTGGCGCGCGATCGTCGCCGAGCGCGGGGCGGATCAGCGGCGCGGGCTCGCAGCTTGAGGGAGGTGCTCGTCACCGGCGGGTCGGGGCAGGTCGGCACCGCGCTCGCGCGGCTCGCCTGGCCCGAGGGATGGCGGGTCGTCGCGCCCGGGCGTGACGAACTCGACCTGACCGACGCCGAGGCGCTGAGGGCCTATGTCGGATCGCGCCGCCCGGGGGTGGTCATCAACGCCGGAGCCTATACCGCCGTCGATCGGGCGGAGAGCGACGTGCTCACGGCCTGGCGGGTAAACGCGCTCGCTCCAGCCGCGCTCGCTGCCGCTTGCCGCGACACCGACACGCCGTTGATCCAGCTGTCGACCGATTACGTCTTTGACGGATCAAAGGCGGACGCACGGGAGGCGGACGACCCCGTCGCCCCGCTCGGCGTGTACGGCGCGTCCAAGCTCGGCGGCGAGCTGGCGATCCGCACGGGGTGCCCTCGCCATGTCATCCTCCGTACCGCCTGGGTGGTGAGCGCCGGGGGGAGCAATTTCGTCCGCACGATGCTCCGCCTTGCCGGTGAGCGCGACCGCGTGCGCGTCGTCGCCGACCAGCGCGGCAGCCCGACCTCCGCCAACGACCTCGCGCGCGCGCTCCAGCAAATCGCGCTGCGGCTCGCCGATGATGCAGCTGCGCCGACCGGCACCTTCCACTTCAGCAATGCAGGCGCGACCAACTGGGCCGAGTTCGCCGAAGCCATCTTCGCGGGCAGCGCGCGGCGCGGCGGCCCCTCGGCCAGCGTCGACGCGATCGCCACCGCCGACTACCCTACCCCCGCGCGCCGCCCGGCCAACTCGCTCCTCTCCCACCGCGCGATCGAGCAGGCCTACGGCATCACGCCCCGGCCATGGCGCGAGGCGCTCGACGATATTCTCGATGAGGCTGTAGGACCGATCGCATGAAGGGCATCATCCTCGCCGGCGGCTCGGGCACGCGGCTCCACCCCGCGACGCTGGCGATCAACAAGCAGCTGCTGCCCGTCTATGACAAGCCGATGATCTACTACCCGCTGTCGGTGCTGATGCTCGCCGACATCCGCGAAGTGCTGATCATCTCGTCGCCGGAGTTCCTGCCCAATTACCGCGCGCTGTTCGGCGACGGCTCCGCGTTCGGCCTGTCGGTCAGCTATGCCGAGCAGCCGCGCCCCGAGGGGCTGGCGCAGGCGTTCACGATCGGGCGCGACTTCATCGGGGATGACCCGGTCGCGCTGATCCTCGGCGACAACATCTTCTTCGGTGCGGGGCTGGCCGAATTGTGCGCAAGCGCGGCGCGGCGGACGGAGGGCGCGACCGTGTTCGCCTACCGCGTCGAGGACGCCGAACGCTACGGCGTGGTCGAGCTCGACGCGGAGGGCCGCGCGCTCAGCCTGGAGGAGAAGCCCGCACATCCCAAGTCGCCCTATGCGGTGACGGGCCTGTATTTCTACGACAACCGCGTCGTCGAGCTCGCCGCCGGGCTCCAGCCCTCCGCGCGCGGCGAGTATGAGATCACCGACCTCAACCGGCTCTACATGGACGCGGGGGCGCTGTACGTCGAGCGGATGGGGCGCGGTTACGCGTGGCTCGACACCGGCACCCACGACAGCCTGCTCGAGGCGAGCGAGTTCGTCCGCACGATCCAGCACCGGCAAGGCATCCAGATCGCCTGCCTGGAGGAGATTGCGTACCTCAAGGGCTTCATCACCCGCGAACAGGCTGCGGAGCGGGGGCGGATGTTCGCGAAGACCGCCTATGGCCGCGCGATCCTGGCGGCGCTGGACTAGCTGAGCGGCACGTCCCGCGTCGCCAGCACCGGCGGTCGGTACGGGCGTGAGGCACTCGCGGGGATCGTCGCCCGCTCCGCCGCCACACGCTGCGCGCGTTCGAGCGCGCCGCGATGCGTGCGCGAGTGGAAGATGCCGCCGTCGATCGCGGGTGCCTTGTCGTGCCAGAACCGTTCCGCCGACGCCGGATCATAGCCCGCATTGTAGAGCAGGCTCACGCTCAGCTGGTCCGCATCGTCCTCCGTTTGGCGGAACAGCCGCGCATTGCGTCCCACTTCGGCGAGCAGCCCACGGCTGACGCCCGCGGCATCCAGCCGCTCGCGGTGGCGCAGGATCGTATGTGAGAGTTCGTGCGCGACGATCACCGCCACCTCCGTGTCGCTGAACCGCTCCAGCCAGCGCGACCCGACACGGATGCGCGTGCCGTCCGAATCGGCCAGCCAGCCATCGTCGATCACCAGCTCGATGCCGCTGCGACAGCCCGGCACCGGGCGAACCACCGCCGTCCGGTCGCGCCCGCCGCGCCGGAGCACGAGCGATACGGGCGCGGTTGGGGGAAGCGCGGCAAGGCGCGCCTCCGTCGCGTTGCGCGTCGTGACGACCGCCTTTGCACCGGTGCCGCCCACCGGTAGCGCCGCGCCGTTGATCGAGACCAGCGAGTCGTTCGCCGCCACCCCCGCGCGCGCGGCGGGGCCACCCGGCACCACCGCCTCCACCGCCACCGCGCTCTCGAAGCCGAACGCGGCCATTGCCGCCGCGCGCGAGGGGGCGTCGAACTGGTCGATCGCCTGCAGCGCCCAGCCCATCTCCGGCTGCACCTCGCGGCACAGCGACGCGTTGGCGGTGAGCAGCCGATAGCCGATCGCCGCGAGCCGCGCGTCCTCGCTCCGCAACACCTCGAAGCTGGCGGCGAGCGACGGATCGGGCGGCGGCGCTCCGGCCGGCAAGGTTAGCGACAGGATCGCCGTGGCAAGCGCGGCACGAACACGAGGACGCATGGCTGATCTTAGCATTTTCCGCTTTCCATCGACACCGGCTCTTGTCAGCGATGTGACGGGATGCTGACAAAGCTGTTCAAGTCGCGAGGTGGCGCGAGCGCAGCGGTAGCCGAGCTGCCTGCGGGCGAGCGCGTGTATGCGATCGGCGACATTCACGGCCGGCTCGACCTGCTCGATGCGCTGTTGGTGGAGGTCGACGCGGACGACTTCGCGCGCCCGCGCGCCAAGACGACATTGGTGTTTCTAGGCGATTTGGTCGACCGTGGCCCGCAATCCGCCGAGGTCGTCGAGCGGTTGCGCTGCCTTGCGGGCGAGCGGCCCGGCACGCGTTTCCTGCTCGGCAACCATGAGGAGGTGTTCCTCGCCGCGCTCGACGGCAGCGAGCGGGCGTTGCGCGGTTTCTGCAAGATCGGCGGGCGCGAGACGATGCTGAGCTATGGCATCGACCCGCACCGCTATGAGCGGATGAGCTATGACGAGCTTGCCGAGGCGCTTGAGGTGATCGTCCCGCCCGAGCACCGCGCGTTCCTCCGCGGATTCGAGGACATGGTGGTGATCGGCGACTATGCCTTCGTTCACGCGGGCGTTGATCCGGGCGTCGCACTATGTTCGCAGGACGTCGCCGACCTGCGCTGGATTCGCGAGCCGTTCCTCGATCACCGCAAGCGGCTGGAGAAGCTGATCGTCCATGGCCATACGATCACCCCCGAGGTGGAATGGCGCGCGCACCGGATCGGCATCGACACTGGCGCGTATGAGAGCGGCAAGCTGACCGCGCTGGGCTTGGAAGGCGGCGAGCGCTGGCTGCTTCAGACCTGAGCCGCGGATGACGCCCGGTGAACCCTCGCGCGCCGGTAACGAGGACGCGCACCGGACCGGCCTAGCGCGCCCGCCAGCACCTATGGATGCGGCGGCGGCGCGCCCGGCTGGCCCAGGCCCTGCGCCTGACCCTGCATCATCTGCTGCTGGAGTTGCTGCTGCATCTGCAGCTGCCGGATCTCCTCCTGCGAGCGCAGGTCGAGCAGATCGACGTCGAAGACCAGCGTGGCGTTGGGCGGGATCGGCCCGGCACCGCGCTCGCCATAGCCGAGCTTGCCGGGGATCCAGAAGCGGTAGCGCGCGCCCTTGGTCATCAGCTTCAGCCCTTCGCTGAAACCCGGCACCACGCCCGAGACGGGCAGCGGCGTCGGCTGTTGCGACTGGTCGAACACCGTGCCGTCGGAGAGCCGCCCGACATAGTTGACCAGCGCCACATCGGTGTCGGTCGGGTGCCGATCACCCTTGCCGCTCTTCAACACCTGATAGCGCAGCCCATCGGCAGTCTGGTGAAACGGCGTCCCCGCCCAGGCGAGCGCGGCAGCGGCGAGCACCGCGACCGCGACGCCGATCCACAGCCAAATGAGGTACCCGCGCTTGACGGGGAGGATCGGAACGGCGGTAACGGACATCCTGCCCCCGGAACGCTAGAACTTAGGAAACGCGCGAGCTTACCGCGCGCCGTCGCGC
Source organism: uncultured Sphingomonas sp. (assembly GCA_964247225.1). Taxonomy (GTDB): domain Bacteria; phylum Pseudomonadota; class Alphaproteobacteria; order Sphingomonadales; family Sphingomonadaceae; genus Sphingomonas. The sequence goes on from CAXTTU010000014.1 coordinate 25,826, forward strand.
TCCGCGCGCTTGCGCTCCAGCTTGCGGGCGCGGCGGACGGCGGCGGCACGTTCGCGGGCGCGCTTCTCCGACGGCTTCTCGTAATGGCGGCGCAGCTTCATCTCGCGATAAACGCCCTCGCGCTGCAGCTTCTTCTTGAGCGCGCGCAGGGCCTGGTCGACATTGTTATCGCGAACGATGATCTGCATGGG
>CAXTTU010000015.1:0-25628 GCA_964247225.1 uncultured Sphingomonas sp.
TTATGAAGCGCAGGCAGAGTCGATCAAGCCCGGATGTTGTCGCATCTCTGAAATAAACGGGATTGACTCAGCTCTGGCGCGGAAACGCGTGATATTTCATGTAAGCCGCTGAAATCGCTTGGCCTTTGTTCCCGACCAGCGTTCTGGCATCAGCCCGAATCGCGGTGAGTCCTTGGGTTCGCGGTGTGTTCCCCACACTTTGCCACGCGCACGAAAAAACCCGCCGGGCGGACCCGGCGGGCTAACGATTTCGCAATGCTGCGTGTCGGTTCAGGCGAGCGCGGTGACCCGCTTGGTCAGCCGCGCGAACTTCCTCGCGGCGGTGTTGCGGTGGAGCACGCCCTTCGCGACGCCGCGCGCCAGCTCGGGCTGCGCCTGCGCCAGCGCGTCGGCAGCAGCGGCCTTGTCGCCCGACGCCAGCGCCGACTCGACCTTCTTGACGAAGGTGCGGATACGGCCGGTGCGCGCGCCGTTGACTTCGGCGCGGCGGTCGTTGCGGCGGATGCGCTTCTTGGCTTGCGGCGTGTTCGCCATGGAGGTCCTCTGAATGTCGTTACGGCAAAGCGGGCGCTGGGGAAGGCCCCGACGCCCGTGGTGGGGCGGCTCTGGCGCGCGTGTCCATGAAAGTCAACCGCGCTGGCAGGCAGGGCACCAGAAGGTCGAGCGCCCGCCCTCCGGCTTGCGCCTCACGACCGCGCCGCATTCGCAGCCCAGGCCCTCGCGCCCATACACCCGCCATTGCTTGGAGAAATAGCCAAGCTCGCCATCGGGCCGAGCATAGTCACGCAGGGTCGAGCCGCCCGCGAGGATCGCCGCTTCCAGCACCGCGCGGATCGCCGCGACCAGCCGCTCGAGCCGAGGCAGCGCGATGCGCCCCGCCTCCCGCGACGGCGCGATGCGGGCCAAGTGCAGCGCTTCGCACACATAAATATTGCCCAGCCCCGCCACGACCCGCTGATCGAGCAGCATCGCCTTGATCGGCGCGCGGCGCCCGCGGAGCGCGTCGAGCAGGTACGCGCCCGTCAGGTCCGGTCCCAGCGGCTCCGGCCCCATCGCGGCAAAGGCGGGATAGGCATCGAGCGCTTCCGTGCCGACCAGGTCGACGAAGCCGAACCGGCGCGGGTCGTTGAGCGCGAGCCGCCGCCCCGCCGCCGTCTCGATCATCAGATGGTCGTGCGCTAGAGCCTCACCCGGGTCGACCCGCCACCGCCCCGACATGCCCAGGTGGAACACGACCGTGTCCTCCCGGTCGGTGTGGATCAGCCCGTATTTCGCGCGCCGCCCCAGCCCCTTCACCCGCGCGCCCGTCAGCCGTTGGCGCAGGTCCACCGGGAACGGCCAGCGCAGCCCTTCTCGCCGCGTTTCCACGCTTGCAATCCGCTCACCCGTCAGCACGGGGGCAAGCCCGCGCACGGTGGTTTCGACTTCGGGAAGCTCGGGCACGAGGGGCGAGCTAGGTTGCGCCCGCCCCCGCCACAAGCCTAGGGCGTGCGCATGGAAACCGTCTCCTTCGGCTATGAAGATGTCGCTCCCGACGAGAAGACCCGGCGCGTCGGCGACGTGTTCACGGGCGTGGCGTCGCGCTACGACCTGATGAACGACGCCATGTCGGGGGGGATGCACCGGCTGTGGAAGGACCGCTTCGTGCGCCGGGTGAAGCCCCGCGCGGGCGAGCGCATTCTCGACATGGCGGGCGGCACCGGCGACATCGCCTTTCGTCTCGCCCGCTCGGGGGCCGAGGTGACGGTCGCCGACATCAACCCGGCGATGCTGGAGGTCGGCCAGCAGCGCGCGGCCAAGCGCGGCATGGCGGGGCTCGAATGGAGCGAGCAGAATGCGGAGGTGCTGAGCTTCGCCGACCGCTTATTCGACGCCTATACGATCGCCTTTGGCATCCGCAACGTGACCGACATTCCCGCCGCGCTACGTGAGACGCACCGGGTGCTGAAGCGCGGCGGGCGGTTCTTTTGTCTGGAGTTCTCGACCGTCGAGTGGCCGGGCTTCAAGGAAATTTACGACGCCTATTCGCACCGCGTCGTGCCGCAACTGGGAAAGCTGATCGCGGGCGATGCGGAGAGCTATCGCTACCTGATCGAGTCGATCCGCCGCTTCCCGCCGATGCCGCAGTTCGAGCGGATGATCGGCGAGGCGGGTTTTGCGCGCACGAGTGTCGAGCCGCTGCTCGGCGGCTTGGTGGCGATTCACAGCGGCTGGAAGATCTGACCCCGCGCTCGTGACCAGCGCCGTCACGCATCTCTGGCGGCTTACGCGCTGGGGCCGCACGCTTGCGCGGCACGGCGCGCTGCGCGGGGTGGAGCGCGACCGCAACGCGCCCGCCAGCGTCCGCCGCCTTGCGCGGCTCGCGCGGGTAGGCACGTTCGCGCCCAAACAGCCGCGCTATGCCGACGCGTTTCAGGCGATCGGCCCGGCGGCGGTCAAGTTCGGGCAGACGCTCGCCACCCGCCCCGATCTCGTCGGCGAGGACGCCGCGCGCGACCTGCAACGCCTGCAGGACGCGCTCCCGCCGCTCCTCTTCGCCACGATCCGCAACGCAATCGAAACCAGCCAGCGCCGCCCCCTGTCGGCGCTGTTCGCCGAGATCGACGAAACGCCCGTCGGTGCCGCCTCCATCGCGCAGGTCCATCGCGCGCTGACCCCCGACGGGCGCACCGTCGCGGTCAAGGTGCAGCGGCCCGGCGTCGCCGCGGAGTTCGCGCGCGCGATCGACACCTATCAATGGGCCGCCGCGCATCTGGAGGCGTTCGGCGGCGAGTTCACCCGACTGCGCCCGCGCTTGGTGGTGGACACGTTCAAACGCTGGACCGCGCGCGAGCTCGATTTCCGCCGCGAGGCTGCGTCCGCCTCCGAGCTCGCCGAGGCGATGGCGGCGGAGCCCGACTACCATGTCCCCGCGATCGACTGGCGGAGGACCACGGGCACCGTGCTGACGCTCGAATGGATCGACGGGGTCAAGCTGTCCGACCGCGCGGCGCTGGTCGCAGGCGGCTACGACCTGCCCCGCCTCGCACGCACCCTCGTTCACGCGTTCCTGCGACAAGCTATAGCGGAAGGCTTCTTCCACGCCGACATGCACCAGGGCAATTTGTTCGCGTTGCGGAGCGGCGGCGTCGCGGCGATCGATTTCGGCATCATGGGGCGGCTCGACCGGCAGGCGCGTCTGTGGCTCGCCGAAATCCTCTACGGGCTGATCACCGGCAATTACCGCCGCGTCGCCGAGATCCACTTCGACGCGGGCTATGTCCCCGCGCACCACGACGTCGCCGAGTTCGCCACCGCCCTCCGCGCAGTCGGCGAGCCGATGCGCGGAATGCCGGTGAAGGAGATGTCGATCGGGACCATGCTCGACGGGCTGTTCTCGATCACGCGCGATTTCGAAATGCAGGTTCAGCCGCACCTGCTGCTGCTCCAGAAGACGATGGTGATGGTGGAAGGCGTCGCGACCTCGCTCGACCCCGAGATCAACCTGTGGGTCGTCGCCGAGCCGGTGGTCGCCGAATGGATCAGGGGCGAGCTGGGCCCGGAGGCGCGGGTCGCCGACGCGCTGGTCACCAACCTGCGCACGCTGGCGCGGCTGCCCGACCTCGTCCGCCGCATTGAGGACAAGTTCCCGCCCGCAGGTGGCGCGCCGCCGATTCCGCCCATCCCCGTGGTCGCGACGGTGAAGCTGGGGAGCGCGGTCCGCTACGGCGTCATCGCCGCGGCCGCCGCGTTGGCGGGCGTGGTTGCGACGCTGGCATTCGTTCACTGATGCCGCCCCGCGCCCGCCCGCTCTGGCTGACGACGCCGACCCGGTTCGCGGCGCTCGACCGGGGGCAGGCGCGGGTGGTGCTGGTGTTTCTCGCGCTGTTCCTCCTCGCGACGATGACCGCGCTCGTCGCCCCCGCCCCGCCGCCGGTCAGCCATGACCCTGCACAACGCGAGACCGATCAGGGCGACATCGTCACCTATGAGAACATCACCGAGCGCGTCCGCCATGGCGAGAGTTACTACCCGGTCGCGGCCGACACCCTGCGCCACGGCAACTATCCGCTCCGCCCGTTCTTCACCTTCCGCTTGCCAACGCTCGCGGTGCTGCTGGCGAAGCTGCCCGCGCCGTGGCGGCCGGTGCCGCTGTACCTGCTGTCGTTCGCGGTGCTGATCGCCTGGGCCGTACGCCTGCGGACGGCATTTACCCGCCGCCCGCCGTTGTTGATCGCGCTGCTCCTGCTCGCGGCGGGGGCGCTGTCGGGGTTGCAGCCGGCGCTGGTCAGCTTTCACGATGTCTGGGCGGGGCTGTTGATCGCGCTGTCGCTGGCGATGCGAAGGCGCGGGCGTTGGGTCGAGTCAGTCGCGTTCGCGATGTGTGCGATGCTGGTCCGCGAGCTTGCCGCGCCCTATGCGCTCGTCATGGCGGCGGCGGCGTGGGGCGAGGGTGAACGGCGCGAGGCGGCGGGGTGGCTAGTCACGCTGGCGCTGTTCGCGGGCGTGCTGGCGACGCACGCGCACGCGGTGTCGGAGGTGCTGCGCGCCAGTGACCCCGCTTCGCCCGGCTGGACGGGGATGCTCGGGCTCGGTTTCTTTGTGCGCGCGGTTGTCCTCAGCACCGGGCTGCAGATCGTGCCGCTATGGCTGGCGGCACCGCTGGTCGGGCTGTCGCTGATCGGCTGGGCGGCGTGGCGCGACGCGCTCGGGGTGCGAGTGCTCGCGACCTTGGCAGTCTACGGCGTCCTGATCGCGGTCGGGGCACGGGTCGACACCTTTTACTGGGCGTTGCTGGTCGCGCCCGTGTCGCTGGCGGGGCTAGCCTTTGTCCCCGACGCGGCGCGTGATCTCGCGCGTGCCGTGCTCGACAAGCGGCGGATCACGGTGACAAGGGTGGTGCGGTGAATCGGGTGCTCCTGATCGTCGGCGGCGGCATCGCTGCGTACAAGGCGTGCGAGTTGATCCGCCTGCTCCGCCGCGCAGGCCACTCCGTGCGCTGTGTCCTGACTGAAGGAGGCGCGCATTTCGTCACCGCGATGACGCTTGCCGCGTTAAGCGAAGACCAGGTTTATACCAGCCTATGGGACCTAAAGGACGAGGCGGAGATGGGGCATATCCAGCTCAGCCGCGAGGCGGACCTCGTCGTCGTCGCGCCCGCCAGCGCGGACCTGCTCGCGCGCATGGCGGCGGGGCAAGCGGACGACCTCGCCACGACGATATTGCTCGCGACGGACAAGCCGGTGCTCGCCGCGCCCGCGATGAACGTGCGGATGTGGCTTCACCCCGCCACGCGACGCAACGTCGCCCGGCTTCGGTCCGATGGCGTGACGGTCCTTGAGCCCGATGAGGGCGCGATGGCCTGCGGCGAATACGGTCCGGGCCGCCTGCCCGAGCCCGCCGTAATCCTGACCGCGATCAACCGCGCGCTCGCCCCTCGCACCCAGCCGCTCGCCGGCCGCCATGCTCTGATCACCGCCGGGCCGACGCATGAGCCGATCGACCCGGTCCGCTATCTCGCGAACCGCTCTTCGGGGAAACAGGGCTTCGCCATCGCCGGAGCGCTGGCGGCGCTCGGCGCGCGGGTGACGTTGGTCGCCGGGCCGGTGAGCCTCCCCACCCCGCCCGGCGTCGACCGGCACGACGTCACCACCGCGCAGGAGATGGCGGACGCAGTCGCCCGCGCGCTCCCCGTCGACGTCGCGGTGCTGGTCGCGGCGGTCGCGGACTGGCGGGTCGAGCCCTCGCCCGGCAAGATCAAAAAGGCGGGCGCGCCGCCGACGCTGACGCTCCACGAGAACCCGGACATTCTCGCCACCCTCGCCCGCGCGCCCGACCGCCCCCGCCTGCTCGTCGGATTTGCAGCCGAGACCAGCGACGTGCTCGCCCACGCCGCGGCCAAGCGCGCGCGCAAGGGAGCGGACTGGATCGTCGCCAACGACGTGTCGGGCGACGTGATGGGGGGCGACCGCAATGCGGTCCACGTTGTGACCGAGGCGGGCGTCGAGACATGGGACGAGCTGCCCAAACAAGCGGTCGCCGGCCGGCTGGCTGCCCGGATCGCGGAGGCGCTGGCGTGACGGTGCGCATCGCGGTCAAGCGACTGTCGCATGGCGAGGGCCTCCCCCTCCCCGCTTACGCCAGCGCGGGTGCGGCGGGAATGGACGCGGTCGCCGCCGAGTCGCTCACGCTCGCCCCCGGCGCGCGCGCGGCGGTCGCGACCGGCTTCGCGCTCGCCATCCCGGAAGGGTGGGAGGTTCAGGTGCGCCCGCGTTCGGGTCTCGCGCTCCGCCACGGCATCACCTGCCTCAACACGCCGGGCACGATCGACTCGGACTATCGCGGCGAGGTCAAGGTGATCCTGATCAACCACGGCGATGAGCCCTTCGCGGTCGCGCGCGGCGAGCGGATCGCGCAGCTCGTCCCCGCCCCGGTCACCCACGCCGAGCTCGTCGAGGTCGACACACTCGACGACACCGCCCGCGGGCATGACGGGTTCGGCTCCACCGGTCGATGACGTTCAGCGACGAAGAGCTCGACCGTTATGCGAGGCACATCGTCCTGAAGGAGGTGGGCGGTGCGGGCCAGGCGCGGCTCAAGGCGGCAACGGTAGCGGTGGTCGGATGCGGCGGAATCGGCGCGCCCGCGATCCAGTATCTCGCGGCGGCGGGTGTCGGGCGATTGCGGCTGATCGACGACGATCGGGTCGAACTGTCCAACCTCCAGCGGCAGGTGATCTTCGGCACCGAAGATCAAGGTCACGCCAAGGTGAGCGCGGCGGCTGCGGCGGTAAGGCGGCTCAACCCGCATGTCGCGGTCGAAGAACACGCCGTGCGACTCGGCTCGGAGAACGTCGAGTCGCTGATTGCAGGCGCGGACGTGGTGGTTGATGGTAGCGACAATTTCGTCACCCGCCTGCTCGTAGCCGACATTGCGCTCGCGCTCCACGTCCCGCTCGTCTCGGCGGCGGTGGGGCAGTTCGAGGGACAGCTCGCCACCTATCGCGGGTGGGAGCCGGACAAGCCCTGCTATCGCTGCTTCGTCGGCTCCGACCCGGCGCGGGACGAGGCGAGCTGCGCGGACACGGGCGTGCTCGGCGCGGCGGTGGGTGTGCTCGGCAGCCTGGCCGCGCTGGAAGTGATTCGTGCGACCGTCGGCTTTGGTGCCGATCCGGCCGGCACGCTGCTCATGGTCGACACGCTGGACCTGCGGTTCCGCACGGTTCGGCTCGCAAAGGACCCGAACTGCCCCGTTTGCGGACGTTAGTCATGCTGCGCTCACCAAGCCTTATCTAGATCAGTAGCTCGTGTTGCATTGCAGTATAACTTACAGCAAGTGAGTCGGACCAGTGGCGGAGACGGCAGATGAGCTTGGCAAGCGAGCAACACGCCAACGTGCTTGAGCGCAAGGAAGCGACTCCGCGATCCGGTACGGGGCGCTCGACCGGTCGTGCGGAACGTTCGGCGCACTGGCGTCCGTCCAGCGCGTCGCTCCGCGTTCGCGCGATCACCTATCTGATGGCGATGGATTGCTTCGCGCTGTTCGGCTCGTTCGCGCTCGCCGCCCTGCTGCGCGGGCCGGTCGCCTACACCGATCACTGGCTGGTGTTCGCGCTGACGCTGCTGCCGGTCTACCTCCTGATCGCGGTCAACCTCCACGCCTATTCCCCGGACACGCTTGAAGAGCCGTTCCGCGCGATCCGCAAGGGCGGGCAGTCGTTGCTGCTGTCCATGGGCACGTTGACGGTGGCGGTATTCTATCTCAAATCCGGCGTCGATTTCTCGCGTCTGACGGTTGCGGTCGGGTCGACCTGCGCAGCGGTGGCGGTGTCGGCCGGGCGCTATCTGTTCGTCTGTCACCTCCATGCGATCGTTGGCGGCAATCCGTTCGATGCGATCCTGATTCGCGACGGCGACCAGCCGATGCCGGAAGGCCGGTTCTCGATGGTGATCGCCTCCGAATCCTATTTCGATCCCGAGCACGATGATCCGGTGATGTACGACCGGCTCGCCAAGTCGCTCGCCACCGCCAACCGGGTGGTGATCGCCTGTGCCCCCGAACGCCGCCGCGCCTGGGCGCGCGCGCTGCGCGGCGCGAACATCCAGGGCGAGATCCTGATCCCAGAACTGGGGGAGCTGACGCCGCTCGGGCTTGGTCCGCGTCGCGACGGACCATCGGTCATTGTCGCGGTCGGGCCGCTCAGCCTTGTCGATCTGGCAATCAAGCGGACGTTCGATCTCGTCATCGCTGGGAGCGTGCTGCTGCTTGCCGCACCGGTGATGCTGCTGGTGGCGCTGTGGATCAAGCTCGACAGCCCGGGGCCGGTGTTCTTCGCGCAAACACGGATCGGGCGCGGGAACGAGATGTTTCGCGTGCTCAAGTTCCGCAGCATGCGCGTGGGGGGTAGCGATGGGCCCGGCCATCGCTCCACCGCTCGCGATGACGATCGCATCACCCGCGTCGGTCGGCTGATCAGACGCACGAGCATCGACGAACTGCCGCAGCTGATCAATGTCGTTCAGGGGCATATGAGCATCGTCGGCCCACGCCCGCACGCGCTCGGCAGCCGCGCGGCGAACAAGCTGTTCTGGGAAGTCGACCAGCGTTACTGGGACCGCCACGCCTGCAAGCCCGGCCTCACCGGCCTAGCCCAGGTCCGCGGCTTCCGCGGCGCGACGCTCGAAGAGGACGATCTGCGCCACCGGCTGCAGGCGGACCTGGAGTATCTGGAGAACTGGTCGATCTGGCGCGACGTGAAGATCATTATCCTGACGACGCGGGTGATTCTGCATCGGAATGCTTTTTAAGGCGGGCCGGGCAAGCCGGAGCGAAGCTCCGACGCGCCTCAAGGCCTGCCCGGCCAGCGGCGCTAAAGCGCCGTCTGACGACGCGGGCTTCGCCCGCGGCGAGCCAAGGTGAAACCTACCCTCTCAAGAGCCCCTCCGCAAACGCCCTTACCGCCGACCCGATATCCTCCCGCGCCAGCGCCAGCGCGAGGTTCGCCTGCACCCAGCCCGCCTTGTCGCCGCAGTCGTAGCGCTGCCCGGTGAAGGTACAGCCATGAAAGGGCTGCCGCCCGATCAGCGCCGCCATCGCATCGGTGAGCTGGATCTCGCCCCCCGCCCCCGCCGCCTGCGTTTCCAGCACCTGCATCACCTCCGGCTGAAGGATGTACCGCCCCGGGATCATCAGGTTCGACGGCGCGGTGCCCTTGGCAGGCTTCTCGACCAAAGCGGTCACCTCCGTCAGCGGACCCTCGACCTTGCCCGGCGAGATGATGCCGTATTTGTCCGTCTCCGCGTCGGGCACCTCCAGCGCGCCGATCACGTTGCCGCCAACCCGCTCGTAGGCCGACACCATCTGCGCGAGGAAATTGGGCTGCCCCACCATCAGCTCGTCCGGGAGCAGCACCGCGAACGGCTCGTCGCCGACGATTTCGCGCGCGCACCAGACCGCGTGGCCAAGCCCCAGCGGCTCCTGCTGACGGACGTACACCGGCGAGCCGGGCCGCTGACGAATACCCTCGATCAGCGCCATGCTCTTGCCGCGCGCGCGCATCGTCGCCTCGAGCTCGTAGGAGATGTCGAAATGGTCCTCGAGCGCCGACTTGCCGCGCCCGGTCACGAAGATGATCTGCTCGACGCCCGCCGCCAGCGCTTCCTCGACCGCGTACTGGATCAGCGGCTTGTCGACGACCGTCAGCATCTCCTTGGGCATCGCCTTGGTCGCGGGCAGGAAGCGGGTGCCGAGACCGGCGACGGGAAACACCGCCTTGCGAACGGGCTTGAACGTCACGACTGAACCCCTCTGTGTTGTTGCGGGAGTGCTTAGGACGGGGGTCCGGCGGGCGCAATCACGCCGCGTCGGCTTGAGCGCGCGTTAACTATCCTGCCGTATCGCTGCCCGCATGACCGCCGCGCCCCGCAATGTGCTCGTCGTCTTCGGCACCCGGCCCGAGGCAATCAAGCTGTTCCCCGTCATCGCCGCCTTGCGCGAGCAGCCAAGCTTGCGGGTGCGCGTCTGCGTTACCGCGCAGCATCGCGGCTTGCTCGACCAGGTGCTCCAGATCGCCGGGCTCGTCCCCGACATCGACCTCGACCTGATGGAGCCGGGGCAGACGCTCGACCGGCTCACCGCGCGCCTGCTGACCGGGCTGGGCGAGGTGATGGACCGCGAGCAACCCGACCGTGTGATCGTGCAGGGCGACACCGCAACCGCGATGGCGGGGGCGCTCGCGGCTTACTACAGGCGCATCCCCGTCGGGCATGTCGAGGCGGGGCTGCGCTCGGGCGACATCTACCACCCCTGGCCCGAGGAGGTGAACCGCCGCATCGTCGCGCCGATCGCCGACCTGCACTTCGCGCCCACGCAGACCGCCGCCGACGCGCTCGCCCGCGAGAACATCCGCGAGGGCGTGCATGTCACCGGCAACAGCGTGGTCGACGCGCTGCACTGGACGCAAGCGCGGATCGCCGCCGACCCGGCGCTCGCGGCGGGGCTGGACGAGGTGGCGGCGCGGTTCGCAGGTAGGCGGGTGATCCTCGTCACCACCCACCGGCGCGAGAATTTCGGCGGCGGCATGGAAGCGATCGCGCGCGCGCTCGCCCGCATCGCCGAGCGGCCCGACGTGGCGATCCTGTTCCCGATGCACCCCAACCCCAACGTCGCGGCGGCGATGGACCGCATCCTTGGCGAGCGCGCCAACGTCGCCCGGGTCGCGCCGCTCGATTATCCGCAGTTCGTTCGCGCACTCGGCTTGTGCCACCTCGCGCTGACCGATTCGGGCGGCGTGCAGGAGGAAGCGCCCGCGCTCGGCAAGCCGGTGCTGGTGATGCGCGAGACCACCGAACGCCCCGAAGGCGTCGCGGCGGGCACGGCGAAGCTGATCGGCGCGGACGAGGCGCGCATCGTTTCCGAAGTCTTCACGCTTCTCGACGATAGCGAGGCCCACGCCGCGATGGCCCGCGCCCACAATCCGTACGGCGACGGTCATGCCGCGCGCAGGATTGCGGAGATCGTCGCCGATGCCGGACGTAACTGACCTCAAGGTCGCGGTACTGGGGCTGGGCTATATCGGCCTGCCCACCGCCGCCGTGATCGCGCGCACGGGCGCGCAGGTGCTCGGCGTCGACGTGACGCCGTCGGTGGTGGAGACGGTCAACTCGGGTCGGGTGCATATCGAAGAGGTCGATCTCGACGGGCTCGTCTCGGGCGTGGTCGCGCGCGGGTCGTTGCGCGCCTCGCTCCAGATCGAGCCCGCCGACGTGTTCGTGATCGCCGTGCCGACCCCGTTCGACGCAGACCACGCGCCGAACATCGGCTATGTGCTGCAGGCGGCCACCACGATCGCGACCGTGCTGAAAGCCGGCGATACGGTGATCCTAGAATCGACCTCGCCCGTTGGCACCACCGAGCAGGTGCGCGACCTGCTCTCCAGGCTCCGCCCCGACCTCAAGGTGCCCGGCCGCACCGGCGAGCAGGCGGATATCGCGATTGCTTACTGCCCGGAACGAGTGCTGCCCGGGCGCATCCTCGTCGAGCTGATCGACAACGACCGCGTGATCGGCGGCGTCACGCCCCGGTGCGCGCGCAAGGCGCTGGGCTTTTACCGCCGCTTCGTGCGCGGCGCGTGCGTCACCACCACCGCGCGGGCCGCCGAGATGACCAAGCTGACCGAGAACGCCTTTCGCGACGTCAACATCGCGTTCGCCAATGAATTGAGCCTCGTCGCGGACCGGATGGGCGTCGACGTGTGGGAGGTGATCCGCCTCGCCAACCGGCATCCGCGCGTCAACATCCTGTCGCCCGGCCCCGGCGTCGGCGGGCATTGCATTGCGGTCGACCCGTGGTTCCTGGTCCACGCCGCGCCCGAGGAGACGCCGCTGATCCGCACCGCGCGCGGGGTCAACGACGGCAAGGTCGAGCACGTCATCGCGCGCGCCGCCGCCTTGATCGAGCAGCGCCCCGGCGCGCCGGTCGCGCTGCTCGGCCTCGCGTTCAAGGCGAATATCGACGACTTTCGCGAGAGCCCCGCGCTCCGGGTGGCGGAGGCGCTCACCGCCAGGTTCGGCGCGCGCGTGCGCGTGGTGGAACCGCACGCGCCCGCCCTCCCCGCCTCGCTCGCCGCGACCGGCGCGACCTTGACCGACATCGACACCGCGCTCGAGACCTGCCCGGTGATGGTGGTGCTGGTCGACCATGACGTGTTCCGCTCGGTGCCGCTCGACGAGCGCGCGGGCAAGCTGGTGTACGACACGCGCGGCATCTGGCCCGACCAGCCGCGCGCCCTCCCGCCCGCGCCGTTGCGCCTAGCGAGCTGACCGGCCCGGCGCGACTAACCTCGCGCGATTGAAACATTCCGCGATGCTGTTACATGCACTCAACGATCCCGAGGCGTGGCGCGGGACCTGTTCGCGCGCGCCTCCCGTTTGGGAGTATGTGCGACCATGTCGATCCGCCAGCTTTGGGCGGCGCTTGCGGTGTTGGTGTTTGGCTGGACGCTGGCGGGCTGCGCCTCGCACATCGCCCCCAATGTCGCGCGCAACCCCGCCAACTTCGCCGCGCCGGACGCGCCCGATCGCTCGGCGGTCGGCCAGGATTATCGGCTCGGCGCGCTCGACACGGTGAACGTCAGCGTTTTCCAGGTGCCCGATGTGACCGGCGACTATCAGGTCGACCCGGGTGGCGACCTCAACATGCCGCTGATCGGTCGCGTGAACGCGCAGGGCAAGACGCTCGCCGAGCTGCAGAAGACGATCCACGATCGCTACGGCGCGAAGTATCTGCAGAACCCCGACGTGCGCGTCGAGATCAAGCAGGCGGTGAGCCAGCGGATCACCGTCGACGGCGCGGTCAACCAGCCGGGCATCTACCCCGTCAATGGCGACATCTCGTTGATCCAGGCGATCGCCACCGCCAAGGGCACCACCGGCGACGCGCTGGTCACCCGCGTGGTGATCTTCCGCAAGATCAACGGTGAGCGCGAGGCGGCGGTGTTCGACCTGCGCCGCATTCGCCGCGGCGAGATGAGCGATCCGCCCGTATACGGTAACGACGTGGTCGTGGTGGACGGCTCGCGGGTGCGGCAGACCTATCGCGACCTCATCTCGACCTTGCCGTTCATCGGCACGTTCGCCGCGCTATGACCCGGCACCCTATTTTCTTTCGCTTGGCGGTTCGCGCATGAACAACATCTCTTCCTTCCCGCAAACGGACGGGCGCGACCCGTTCGGGCGCGGCGGTCTGGTGGTCGCGGCACCGGGCGGGCTCCCGGGGCTGCCGTCGGGCGGTGTCGGCGGCGGCGATCAGCTGCTGACCATCTCGCATCTGTGGCAGACGATCCAGCGCTGGCGCTGGGTGATCATCGGCGCGGCGGTTGCGGGGCTCGCCGCCGCGATCGCGGTGTCGCTGATGATGAAGCCGATGTACCGCGCCGCCGTCACGCTGGAGGTCAATCGCGAGCCGACGCAGATCATCCAGGTCGGCAATGTCCAGCCCGCCGCGATGAACGACGACGACTATATCGAGACGCAGATCGGCATTCTGCGCAGCCATGCGCTCGCCCAACGCGTCGCGCGCCAGCTCAACCTGCCCAACACCGCCGGCTTCGTCGATCAGTCCATCCCGTTCGCCAATCGCGAGAAGGTCGCCACCGGCAAGGTTTCGGCGGGTTTCACCGCCGAACCCGTCCGGCTCAGTCGTCTGGTGACGCTCAGCTTCAGCGGCCCCGACCCGCAAATCGCGGCGCGTATCGCCAACGGCTATGCGGACAATTTCATCTCCTCCAACCTCGAACGCCGCTTCGAGACCACCGCCTATGCGCGCGACTTCCTTCAGAAGCGCATCGCCGCGGTGAAGGGCAAGCTGGAGGACTCGGAGCGCCAGCTGGTCGAATATGCGCGTCAGCAGGGCATCATCGACCTGCCCTCTCCCGGTTCGGGTCAAGGCGCGAACGCGGGCGGCGGCGGGTCGCTCGATACCGAGTCGCTGGTTGCGCTCAACACCGCCCTGTCGCAGGCGCAGGTGGACCGGATCGCGGCCGAACAGAAACTGCGCCAGGCGCGCGGCGCGAGCGCGAGTGCGGCGGCGGTGACCAACCCCGCGGTGCAGGGCTTGCGCGTCGACCTCGCCAAGCTCGAAAGCCAGTATCAGGAAAACCTGAACGTCTTCAAACCCGACTTCCCGGCGATGGTGCGACTGCGCGAGCAGATCGCCGCGCTCCGCAAAAATATCGCGCAGGAAAGCTCCAGCCTGTCGGGCTCGGTGTCGGGAACCTACCAGGCGGACTATCGCTCGGCGCTGGCGCGCGAGCATGAGCTGCAGGGCCGGGTCGCGCAGCTCAAGGGCAACGCGCTCAACCTGCGCGAGCGGTCGATCCGCTACAACATCCTCCAGCGCGAGGTGGATACCAACCGCACCTTGTATGACGGCTTGTTGCAGCGCTTCAAGGAGGTCGGCGTGGCGGGCGGGGTCGGCGAAAACCTGATCTCGATCGTCGATCGTGCCGAGCCGCCCGCCGCGCCCTATAGCCCGCGTCTGATGCTCAACATGCTGGCCGGGCTCGTGATCGGGCTGCTGCTCGGTGTCGGATATGCCTTTGGTCGCGAGTTCATCGACGACAAGATCGAGACGCCGGACGATCTGGAGCAGAAGCTCGGACTGCGCGCACTCGGCGTCATTCCCAAGTTCGGCAAGAACGACCGGTTCGTAAAACTCATCTCCGAACCGCGCTCGCCGGTGTTCGAGGCGTATCAGTCGGCGATCACCGCCTTGCGCTTCTCGACCTCGGAGGGGACGCCCAAGACGCTGCTCGTCACCAGCTCGCGGCCGAGCGAGGGCAAGTCGTCGACCTCGCTCGCGCTCGCCCAGGCGTTCGCGCGCAGCGGGCAACGGGTTGTGCTGGTCGATGCGGACATGCGCATGCCGACTTTCGTGCCGACCGACCCCGAAGCGATCGGCTTGTCGAACCTCCTGACCGGCGAGCGTGACCTGCCCCGCGCGATCCACAGCGCCAGTCTGCCCAACCTGTTCTTCCTGTCGAGCGGCCCGACGCCGCCCAACCCCCCTGAATTGCTGTCCTCGCCGCGCTTTGCCGAAGTGCTCGACGAGCTTGCGGGCATGTTCGACCAGGTGGTGATCGACGGCCCGCCGGTGCTTGGGCTCGCAGACGCGCCGCTGCTCGCCTCAGCGGTCAAGGGCGTGGTGATGGTGTTCGAGTCGGGCGGCGTCCGCCGCCAGGTCGCGAGCACTGCGCTCGGCCGCTTGCGCGCCGCCCATGCAAACCTGATCGGCGCGATGCTGACCAAGTTCAACGACAAGCGGATCGGCCAGGGTTACGGCTATGGCTATGGCTATGAATATGGCTATGGCACGGGCAGTCACCCGGTCGAGCCGGGCCGTCGCCTCATCAACCTCAGCCAGCAATAGCGCGCGCGAGCGTGACCGCACGACGAAAGGCGATCGTCGCCGCGGTGGCGGCGGTGCTGGTGGTATTGATCCTGCGCACCGCCGCGGTGTTGGCGATCGGTGAGGCTCGCCCCGAGCTCGCCTTGCGCGTCGCATCGGGCAACCCCGTCGCGCTGATCGGGGCAAGCGGCTATTACGCGAGCGCGCCCAAGCCGCCCAGCCCCGACCAGCTCGCCCAGCTTCGTCGCGCCGCGCTCGCGGATCCGCTCTACCCCGAGCCGTTCCTCGCCGCCGCCGCGCAGGAGGCGAGCGCGGGGCATGGCGAGCAGGCGATCCGGCTCGCGCAGGCGGCGCGCGCGCGTGACCCGCGCTGGCTGCCGGTGCACGGGCTGTTGCTGCAGCAATATGCCCAGCGGGGTGATCTGAATGCCGCGGTAGCGACGATGACGCCGCTTGCCGCCCTGTCCGACCAGTCCGGTGCCGCGGTCGCGCAGTCGTTGGAGGCGATCGCGGGCGACCCGCGCGGGGCCAAGGTGATCGCGGCGGCGATGCGGACCAATCCCCATTGGCGCGCCTATTTCGTCCGGCAGGCGCATGGACCGGCCGGATCGCTCGCGTTCCAAACGCTGGCGGCTCCGCCCGCCGGGGTCGGTGAGGCGGACCAGCGGCAGGACCGGACCTCGTTCCTGCTCCAGCTGATCCAGGCGCGCGACTATCAACGTGCCTATCTCGCCTGGGTCAACTTTTTGCCCACCGCGCAGGCGGCCAATGTGGCCGCGATCTATGACGGCGACTTCGCGGGCCTGCCCGGTCTCGAGCCATTCAATTGGTCGCTGACCAACAACGAGGCCGCGAGCGCGCAGCGCCGCGCCGATTCGGCCCTGCCCGGGCGCACCGCGCTCGACATCAGCTTCTTCGGTAACGAGGCGGCGACGATTGCGACCGAGACGCTGTTGCTGCAACCCGGCACGTACCGCTTCGACGCGGTCGGCGAAGCCGATGGGGGCGGCAATTTCGCGGGCACGCTGCAATGGCGGCTGGTGTGCCTGCCGAGCGGCGCGGCGCAACCGCTCGCGTCGGTAAAGCAGTTCTCGGGCAAGCCCTTCGCGCTGCATGTGCCTGTCACGGTCCCCGCGCAGGGCTGCGGCGCGCAGCAGATCAGCCTGTCGGGCGACCCGGGCGAGGTCGCGACGCTGATCCACGCGCAGTTCACCGGGCTCCGGATGATGGCGCGATGACAAGGACATGGCCATGCCGCGCTCTCGCCTGACCCGGCGCATCCGCGCCTTGGGAGCGACTGACGTCGCGCTCGCCATCTACGCGGCCGCGTGTCTGTTGTTCGGCGGCGCGTCGTCGCAGGGCGCGATCGGCAACGCGGTTCTGCAGCTCGGCGCGGTCGGCATCATCGCCTGGCTGGCGCTCACCCCCTCGCCGGTCGGGGCTACCCCGCCCTCGCGATTGTTCCGGGCGCTGCTCGCGGGGCTGGGCGTGGTCGCGGCGTTGCAGCTGATCCCGCTGCCGCCCGCTCTATGGAGCGCGCTGCCCGGTCGCGGCGCGTTCGCGGACGAATACCACCTGCTCGGCGTCGCCCCGCCCTGGTTGCCACTGTCGCTCGCGCCCGACCGCGCGGTGGCGAGCCTGTTGTCGCTGTTGCCCTTCCTCGCCACGCTGTTCCTGGCGATGCGAACCACCGCGGAAGGGCGCGTCGCGTTCGTTTGGATGTGCGTCGCGGTCGCGGCGCTGTCGATCGCGGTCGGCAGCGCGCAGCTGTTCAGCGGCGGCACCTCCCCGCTCTATTTCTACGCGATCACCAACCGGCACGATCCGGTCGGCTTCTTCGCCAATCGCAACCATCTCGCGACGCTGTTCCTGATGACGCTGCCGTTCATCGCCGCGCTCGCGGCACGCGATGCGCGGTCCGAGCGCAAGAACAAGGCTGCGCGACGCCCGCTTTACATCGGCGCGTTCCTGTTCCTGACGTTCGGCACCGCGCTCAACGGCTCCTCCGCCGGGCTGGCGCTGCTCGTCCCCTGCATCGGCGCGAGCGCATTGATCTACCTGCGCGCGATCGGGCGTCAGCCGTCGGCGATTGTCGTCGCGAGCGGCGCGGCCGTGCTGGCGGCGGGGCTGATCTTCGCGGCGGTCGGGCCCTATCACGGCCGCTTCCTCGACAAGGCGATCAACGGCGGCAACAGCTCGACGCGCGGCACCTCCATCGCGCTCACCACCCATGCGGCACGCGACTTCCTGCCGCTCGGGTCGGGCGTGGGCACGTTCCAGCACATCTACACGCGCTACGAGAACCTCGGCACGCTCACCAATGATTACGTCAACCATGCGCATGACGACTGGGTCGAGATCACGCTGGAGACGGGGCTGATGGGCGTGGCGCTGCTCGCGGGGCTGGTCGCGTGGCTGCTGATCGAGGGGCGTTCGCTCTGGGCGGGGACCGCGCGGACCGGGTCGCTGGCGCGCGCCGCGCTGACCGCGCTGGGGCTGCTGATGCTGCACAGCCTGGTCGACTATCCGGCGCGGACCGCGGCGATATTGTGCCTTGCCGGTGCGGCGGTCGGGGTTGTGGCGAGGCCAGAACCGGCGGCGCGTCGGCTGAGCAGGCGTGATGGGGACGAGGGGGCGGAAGAGACACCCGCCGCGCGCGTGTTCGTCGCCGATTAGCGTCAGCGGTCGAGCTCGGCCATGTAGCGCGCGATCACCAGCCGCTGATCATACTCGGCTTCCATCTTGGCGCGCGCGGCCTGTCCCATGGCGGCGCGCTGATCGGGCGAAAGCTCGGCCATCTGCCGCAAAGCCGCTGCCAACGAGTCGGCGGAGCGCACCTCGCAAAGCAATCCCGTCCGCCCGTCCTCGACCGGGTCGCGGCAGCCGGGCACGTCGGTGGCCACCACCGGCTTGCTCATCGCGCCCGCTTCGAGCAGCACGCGCGCGGTGCCCTCGCGGTAGGAGGGCAAGACCACGCAATCGGCGGCGGCGATAAAGGGCCGGACATCGTCCGCCTCGCCCAGATACTCGACGGTGCCCGCCGCCACCCATTCGTCGAGCCGGGCGCGCGCAATTGCGGTCGGGTTGGCGACCCCCACCGCTCCCAGAAGCTGAAAGCGCGCGGCGACGCCTTCCCCGCGCAACCGCGATGCGGCTTCGACATATTCCTCGACGCCCTTGTCCCGCAGCAATCGCGCGACGAGGAGGAAGGTGGTCGGCCCGCCCCTGCTACCTTCCGAAGACGGGCGGAAATGGTCGAGGTCGATTCCCGAGCCGGGCAACAGCGCCGCCTGGTCTGCGCGCGCGAGACGGGCGCGGGCGAAGAGGTCGAGATCGGTGCGGTTCTGGAAAAAGATCGTCCGCGCGCCGGAAAACGCGCCGCGATAGATCAGCTTCACGAAGCGGGTGAGCAGCGAGTCGGCGATGAACACCGATCCGATGCCCGACACGTTGATGATCGCGCGCACCCCGCTCACCCGCGCGGCAAGCGAGCCGTAGACGTTGGGCTTGGGCGTCCAGCTCAGGTAATGCGTCGGCCGGTATCGACGCATCAGCTGCCGATAGCGCCACAAGGTACGCAGGTCGCGCGCGGGGTTGAGCCCGACGCTGTCGAGCGCGATCGGCTCGACGACGCAGCCCATCGCTGCCAGCCGCGCGTCCGCGACCGGGTCCGGCGGCACCGCAGCAACGACGCGCCACCCACGTTCCAGCGCGGCGCGGATCACGCCGGAGCGGAAGTTGACGAGGTTCCAGCCGGTGTTCGCACTCACCAGCACCGTCGCGGTCACGAGAAGGCCGTGTCCGACAACAGCCACCGGTACGGAAGCCACGACGCCGAGTTCGCCGCATAGTTCAGCCACACGAACAACACCGTGCCATAGAACAGCACCGCCAGGAACGCCGCGATCCGCTGCTCGCGCGCGTCCGTCGCGAAGATCGTCGTCAGATAGCCGAACACGACCAGCTGGATCGGCGCAAAGAACAGCCCGATCCGGTCGATCCAGGTCGACGAGGTCGACACCACGAGCAGCGGCAGCAACGCGAGCGTCAGGATCGACACCAGCACCCAGAACGCCTTCACCGTCGGGCTGATCGGGAAGCGCTCGCGAAACCGCAGGAAGATAATTGCCGGCAGCGCGTTCATCAGCAATCGCACCAGCGCGCCGGACGAGTCGTACTCGGTCGCGACATAGCCATTGTAGAGGCCAGTAACGCGGTCGCGCAGCACCAGCGGGTAGGCAGCAACCCCGGCCAGCGCGAGCAGCATCAGCGCGCCGGGGCGGTTCCGCAGCACCGCAACCGCGAGGACCGGGACGATCAGGACCGAGGTGACGTGAAACAGGATCGCGCCCAGGAGATGCGCGGCGAGCCAGCCATAGGATTTGCGGTCGAGATCCATGACCGCAAGCAGGATGAAGCCGATCGCGACGCCCTGACGGATATACCCCATGGCGATGACGATCACCATGTACGGTACCGCCGCCGCGATCGCGAGCCAGGGGTCGGGCAACAAGCGCACGAAGCGGAGCAGGCCGTACATGAACAGCGCCCCGCAGACGAAATTGACGCCGTAAACGCCGAAGCCAAAGACGTTTGAGGTGCGCGCGATCACGGTGAAGGCCGGGTCGCCGTGCTGGAGCGAGGTCGCGAAACTCTCGAACACCATGTAGTTCACGGTGCGTTGATAATTGTCGAAGTCGCCGCCGGTATGGTCGCGCAGGCCGATCAGCATGATGAAGATCAGGAACAGCACGATCAGGAACGCCTGATCGCGGCGTCGACCCTGACGGTGCTGCCCGAGGCCGAGCATCGCTCCGACCGAGGGGAGCAGGAACATGAACCAGTAAGGCAGCACGTCGCGCGCTCTAGGCGGCAGGAGCTGCGGACGCCAGTGAAGACGCTGCGCCGCCCGGCAGGATGATCTGCGACCGACCCTCCAGCCGCAACACGGTCAGCCGCCCGGTCCGGTACGCGCCCGTGTCGATGCCGATCCGGTTGGGCAGGAACTCCGGGTCATCCGCGATGGTGTGGCCGTGAACGACCGTCTTGCCGAACGTGTCGCTCGAGCGAAGGAACTCATCGCGGATCCAGCGCAGGTCGCGCGGGTTCTGGCGATCGATCGGTACGCCCGGGCGAACCCCCGCGTGGACGAACAGGTAGTCGCCCAGCGCGAACTGGTCGTAGAAGCCGCGCAGGAACGCGATATGCTCGGGCGGCACGGCGGTACGGACCGCCTGCCAATAGCCGCGCCAATCGTCCCGCAGCAGCAACACCGGCGGGACGCCATAGCTCTCCGCCGTCTCCGCGCCGCCAAAGCCGACCCAATTGCGGAGCATCTCCAGGTCGCCGTCATAGGCGGCGAGCATCGCCTCTTCATGGTTGCCGAGCAGGAACACCGGGGTGATCGGGCCCCAGTCGGCGGTGCGCAACAACTCGATCACCTCCCGCGACGCAGGGCCGCGATCGATCAGGTCGCCCAGGAACACCAGGTAGGCACGTTCCACCGGCGCGGCGGCGAAGTCCGCACGCACGGCGGCAACCGCGTCGCGCACCAGGTCGAGTCGGCCATGAACGTCCCCGACCGCGTAGGCACGACGACCGTGCGGCAAGCTGGGCGGCGCGGGCGGTGGCGATGGCTGGGCGGGACGCCGCCGAAAATTGAGCATTCGCCCCCTTTGTTCAATGGCATACGACCCGCAGGCGCGAGAGGTGATGCCCTATCGTTCCCGCATTGAAAGCTCAATCAAATCTGGCGCTTGCTTTCCCGGGCAAATTGGCTAAGGCGTTGATCTGCCCCGAACAAAGCCGGTCAAGCGGCGGAACTCGCGGCACAGATTAGAGTTTACCATCCGTGACTTAGGCCCATTAGGGGTTGCGGGTTTCGGTTCTTTCCCCCACAAGGGGAGCGTGTAAAAGGGAGTCGTTCAATGCGTGTTGGCAAGTTTATGGGGGCCGCCGTAGCGGCGAGCGTCGCGATGATGCCCGTCGCCGCGACTGCTGCTCAGCCTGTGGGTTCGTTGGTGTCGGTCAACGGTGATGCGTTCATCGCGCGCGGTGGCCGTCTCATCCATGCCCAGCCCGCGATGGCGGTTCAGGCCGGCGATCGCGTGATCACCCGCACGGGTGCGTCGGCGAATGTCGCGATGAACGGCTGCTCGGTTGGTGTGGCCGGTGGCGAGATGAAGACGCTGGGCAGCTCGTGCGGCTCGGTCGAGACCGCGTCGTTCAACCGCGCTGCGTCGCAGTCGAACGGTTCGGCCGCGCTGGGTTCGACCGGTGGCGGCGCGATCTTCATCGGCCTCGGTGCGATCGTTCTGATTGTCCTTGCGGTGGTGATCGCCACCCGCAACAACACTCGCCCGACCAGCCCGTAAGGCTGTCAGGCCCGGTTATGAGAAAGGGGGCCTCGCGGTCCCCTTTTTTGTTTGTGCTGGGAAGCCGGTGGGCTGTTGGCTCAGGCGTCGGCGGGCTCACGCTTACTTACTTCCGTCGTGTTCGGAATCTTGCTTATTGAGAAGCGGTAGGTCGGGTCGCTATCGTCCGATTGGAGTCTGATCCCGCCTAGCTCAAGCACCTTCCCCGGCGAAGGCCGGGGCCCAGCTGTCCGCGGCGTAAAGGCATGCTGCGAGGGCGGCAAAGGCTGCAGGGAGTGGGCCTCCGCCGGGACGGTGAAGATTGGCCAATCCAGTTTGCCCGGATCAAGGTCCCCAAGCGCCGATTGTCTCCACTGCTACAGCCCGGTATCTATCGCGCGCCGAATCCCGTCAGCATCGTCGACAGCGTGCGCATCGCGATCAACACATCGAGCCACGCCGAGAAGTGCTTGATGTAATAGAAATCGTAGTGAAGCTTCACATGCACGTCGCCCAGCTCGGCGACATGGCCCTGGTTGACCTGCGCCCAGCCGGTGATGCCCGGGCGCACGATATGCCGGTAAACATAGAAGGGCAGTTCGTCCTCATACCAGCGCGACAGCGGCATCGCCTCCGGGCGCGGGCCGATCCAGCTCATCTCGCCCTTGAGCACGTTCACCAGTTGCGGGAGCTCGTCGATGCGCGAGCGTCGCAGGAACCGGCCCAATTTGGTGATCCGCCGATCGTCCGCCTGAGTGATGGCGGTGGCAACATCCGCCTCGCGTGCGGGACGGTCCGTCATGGTACGAAACTTCACGACCTGAAACGGGCGACCGCGAAACCCCATCCGCTCCTGCCGAAAGAACACCGGCCCGGGCGAATCGCGTCGGATCAGCCAGGCGACCAGCAGCATCGGCAGCGCAAGCAGCGGGATCAGCAACAGGCAGGCAACGACGTCCACCACCCGCTTGACGCTGTGGTAGGCGCGGTTCGGAATCAGCGAGCCGAAGCTGTTTTCGGACAGATGCTCGATCTCGACCCGCCCGGTGAGCGATTCGTGGAGCTGTTTGGTATGGTAGACAGGTCGCCCGGAAAGCGCGGCGGCGGCGAGCAACCGTTCCCACTCGTCCGAATGGTCATGCCGCAGGTCGGCGACGATCACCCCACCCGCGTCGCGCGGCAGTTCGGGGCGGGTAAGCGGGATCCACTCCACCCGCGGCGTGTCGGGGATGATCGACAAATTGCCGCTCGGCACGAAATACATCCGCCGCGGTCCCGACCGCTCGCCCGCATACCAGAGCACGAACATCACCGCCGTTGCCGCGACATAGCCGGTCAACAGCATCGAGCCGCTATAGGGAAGGCGAAGTCCGAGCAGCAGCACCGCCGCGATACCGAACGTCACCGAACAGGCCGGGATGATGTAGGCGAACCCGCGCGTGCCCGGGTAGGCGGTGAACCGGCGGAACGCGACCAGCGCAACGAGCGCGGCGGCGAGTGCGGCCATCTGCGTGATGCGCGTGCCCGCGAGCGAGGTCTGCCAGCTGCCCGTGATCAACGGCGACAGCAGCGGAACCAGCAACGCGGTGAAGCCGACGGCCGCGACCTGAAACGGCAGGCGCTCGACCAGCCGTGGCCCCGTGCGCGGGCTGACATATTGACCCGTCAACAGCACCGTCCCGTAACTCCCGCGTCCAATCCTTATACGCGCGACACGCGAGATTGGTGCAACCAGTTCGCTAATGCGGGAGGCCTGAACTTGGGCTTACTTAGGTTAAGGAACCGCCGCCAGCCGCTGATGATGGGTGGCGAGCGCCGAAGTCGGGAAAGGGCCGTTCTCGCCAAGGGTTGATTCGCTGACGTTCTTCGCCGATGGCCCGCTCGGGTGATCGCCCTCGCGGGGCCCTAGCGCGTATCCCACGCCGCCGTGACTGGCCGCAACAGATTGGAAGCCATGCCCGACAACAGGACGATCGTGGTCGTGGGGCTCGGCTATGTCGGCTTGCCGCTCGCGGTCGCGCTGGCGGGGACGGCGCGGTGTTGGGGGCTCGACATCGACCCGGCGCGGATCGCCGAGCTTCGTCGCGGGCACGACCGGACGGGCGAGATCGACGCCGCGCGGCTCGCCGCGACGTCGCTGGAGATGACGGGCGACCCCGCCGCCTGCCCGCCCGCCGACGTCTATATAGTTACCGTGCCGACGCCGGTCGACGCGGACAACCGCCCCGACTTGCGGATCGTGCTTGCCGCCACGCGCACGGTGGCGAGAATGCTCGATGGGGCGCGCAAGCCGATCGTCGTGTACGAGAGCACGGTCTATCCCGGCGTCACCGATGATTTGTGCGGCCCCGAGCTCGAACGGGTCAGCGGGCTCACCTGCGGGCGCGACTTCTTCCTCGCCTACTCGCCCGAGCGGATCAATCCGGGCGACCGCGAGCATACGATCGACCGTATCACCAAGGTCGTCTCCGGCCAGACCCCGGAGGTACTCGACACCGTCTCCGACCTGTACGGCGCGATCACCAGCGGCGGGGTGTTCCGCGCCGCCTCGATCAAGGCCGCCGAGGCCGCCAAGGTGATCGAGAACGCGCAGCGCGACATCAATATCGCCTTCATGAACGAGATCGCGGCGATCTTCGCGCGGATGGATCTGTCGGTTTGGGACGTGCTGGCGGCGGCGAACACTAAATGGAACTTCCTGCCCTTCCAACCTGGGCTGGTCGGCGGCCACTGTATTGGGGTCGATCCCTATTATCTCAGCTATCGCGCCGAACAGCTCGGGATCGACCCGCAGGTGATCCTTGCCGGGCGGTCAACCAATGACGGCATGGCGAACTGGGTCGCCGGCGCGATCCACGCGCGGGCTGGCAGGACCGGACGCGCGCTGGTGCTGGGACTCACCTTCAAGGAGAACGTCCCCGACCTGCGCAATTCCAAGGTCGCGGACCTGATCGCGGCGCTGGCGCTGCGCGGGCATGAGGTGACCGTCCACGACCCGCTCGCCGATGCGGCGGAGGCTAGCCACGAATATGGGCTGACTCTCGACGCAGGAGCGCTCGAACGGACCTATGACCTTGTCGTGCTCGCGGTGTCGCACGCGCGTTATATCGAGATGGGTCGGGCGGGGGTGGAGCGGCTGGTCGCTCCCGGCGGGCTGTTCGCGGACCTAAAGAATGCTTTCGGGCGCGAGGGCTCCGCGCCCGCCGTCGCCACCTGGACCCTGTAAGGAACCGTCATGCGCGTCCTCGTCACCGGCGTCGCCGGCTTTATCGGCATGAGCCTGTCGCGTGCCTTGCTCGCGCGCGGCGACAGCGTGACCGGCATTGACAGCGTCAACGATTATTATGACCCCAAGCTCAAGCGCGATCGGCTGGCGGAGCTGACCCGGCTCGGCGGCGAGCGGTTCGCGTTTCGGCAGGTCGACTTTGCCGACCACGATGCGCTGGAGCGGGCGCTCGACGGCGAGACCTTCGACCGCATCGCGCATCTCGGCGCGCAGGCGGGGGTGCGCTACTCGATCGAGAATCCGCGCGCCTATGTGCAGGCGAACCTTGTCGGCCACCTCAACCTGCTCGAGATCGCGCGCCACCGCCGGGTGGAACACATGGTCTATGCCTCGTCCTCGTCCGTCTATGGCGGCAACACACAGATGCCGTTCAGTGTGGACGACCGGGTCGACCACCCGCTCTCGCTCTATGCCGCGACCAAGAAGGCGGACGAGCTGATGAGCGAGACCTACGCGCATCTTTACCGCCTGCCGCTTACCGGCCTCAGATTCTTCACCGTCTATGGCCCGTGGGGACGCCCCGACATGGCGATGTGGATCTTCACCAAGGCGATCCTGGAGGATCGACCGATCACCGTGTTCAACCATGGCGAGATGATGCGCGA
>CAXTTU010000016.1:0-3361 GCA_964247225.1 uncultured Sphingomonas sp.
GCCCCCTCCTGCTCGGGGTCGCCTTCAACGGGCTCCATCACGCGCCGGCCATGTCGGCGCTCGGCTGCGGTCGGCTCGCGTCGGGGCTTTCCGGCTAGGGCGCGCTCATACTCGGCGCGCTGCTCGGGATTCGGCTCCTTAGCCAACCACGCCCTTATATCGCCAGCGCCAGGGGCAATGGGCTTACCTCCGTCCGCGCACAACAGCGGCTCCCAGTCTCCATCATCCCAAACATGGCCGGCATAACGGTGGAGGGGCATCGTCCGTCCTCGATCCGATGGCTGCTCGGGCATGTTCAACATTCTTCCCGTGGGTGGCCTTTTCTGACCTTAGTTTCTTGCACGGGTTGTTGAACATTTCAACGCCAAAGAAAGCGCAATCGGGCGCTGCTCGCGGGACCGTTCAACAAACGGCCGTTTGTTGAACGGTCAGAGACCATGTCGCCCCAAGACACGGTGAACAGATCATGCGCGAGAAGCCGCGCGGATCAAGCCTGAGGCTAGCGGTCGTGCTGAAGCGCAGGTTCAGCACAACCGCCTATTCACAGATATACTAGGGCGTGGTGAACAACTTCACGTTTGTAGGTCCGCTGGGCGCGCTAAATATGCGCTCGATCGGCATGTAGTACGCATACGCACTCGTTCCGGAGCCGCCGCCGGTAAGGTGGATACCCACTGCGGAAACCTCGTCCGTCTGGCTCACAACTGTCGATGTGAACCACGGCCCACCACTATCACCGGGGTTGCTCAGTTCCGATTGTTTGGAATTCGACACGCGAACGAAACGGCCGTTACCATAGTACGTGTATGGATAGCTGGTGCTAGTCACCTCCGCACAGGTCAAGGCAGTAGTCGCGCCCTGCTTACACACATTCATGCCGATCCAAGTAGCCGACGATCGAATGAAGTTCTTCGTTCGCAGCCAGCCTTGCGGAGTTGCAAACCCACCAACCTGATTTCTAAAGCCGCCCGTGCTGGTCACTGGGTTGTCGTAATTAAGCCAGTAGCCCGTGTCCATGTTCGTCGTGTCAAGAAACGCGAGATCGTAGTCGTCTTTTGTCGCTCGCCAGACAGCACTTACAAAGTTGGTCCTGACTCCATTACCCCAGTCTAGATACTTCTGAGGATCGCTTGGCTCAAAACAGTGACCAACCGTCACCATGCCTTGGCGATTGGCCACGCCGCCGTAAGTGTAAGTGACGGGAAAAGCCAGCGTACAACCAGGGACCAGATTATAGCCACCGTAGGCACCATACCCGCTCGTCGCGCCCGTAGTATTCTGCTCTGGCTCAGGGAATGGTGCTGTATCAAGGGTAAAGGCATCCTGGTAGTCTGCCGGAAGCAAAGCCTTTATCGCATCTGCTCTAGCACCAGGCGCTTGAATCGTGAAAGTATCCGCGCGCTTATCATAATCAACGACCGCTTTGATGTTCGCCGCATTGAGAGCCTGTTGTATCCCTCTCTCGCCGCTCGCCCGACCCGTCTTATTAAATCTGGTCTTGCGTATCTTGACGTACTTTCGCATCGTTGGGGGCACGAGCTTCAGTAGCTCGCTTTTGGCATCATTATCATCGTAGAGCAAGAAAACCTGGTACACAGGCTCGTTTTGGACGACCACGCCCGCAAAGTTCGGGTCTTGGCTAAACGCTGGATTTTGTAGGAGGGTAGCAATCTCACCCTGTATTTGGACCCGCTCCTGAGCCTGTTGCTTGGGCACACCATAGGCTTGCTCAATGTAACCGACTAGCACATTCTCACGAGGAGCTTGGGCGTTAGCACCAGCTGGGGGCCGAGGGTTGACACGCCCTTGGGCGATCGCATCGCTGGCAATCATTGATGTGCCGAGCGCGAGCAGGCAAGCAAATCGCTTATTTAGATGTACCATCGAGAATCTCTCCCATAACAAAAATTGCGTCTGAGCAGTTTCGTTGTTCTTTGGTAAGCTCAGTAACGTCTCCAGAGCCACCACCCGCTACGCGGATACTCTGGCCGATACGGATTGCTTGGCCGCTCATCTGGATGACTGGCGATCCGTCCGGAGCCCGCCCAATCGAAGCCTCGCCAGCGATAACGGGATTGTACCGTAGGCCACCATCAACGGCGAAAAACAGGCAGTTCTTATCGACAATGAAACGGCCGGTGGAGATCGCCTCTGGCGCTGGTTCGGAGTTCAGACCCATTATCCGGACATTCGCAAATCTCGGAGATTCAGTGCTCGCTACACTGGGCGTAGGATCACTCTGAGGATTCGAGCAAGCGGAGATAGACAGGAATATCAAGCCAGCGAGATTACGGTTAAACATCTGAATTTGAACGATGTCGCACACCGAATGTTCCAAGTTCGGCCGTCCGACCGAACAGCCCTCATCGTGGCCCGGGCGGGGGTGGCGCAGGCGGCGGGGCGGGCGGGACGCCGTTGCCTGGGTTCGCTTCGGGAGGGACGGCGATCATCGGCCCGCTACCCAAATCGCCGATACGGCCCATGAACAGGATCGCGCCGCTCTGTTTGTCGCGCAACAGGAAGAAGAAGGGATGATCGGCGCGGAAGGGCAGCGGCGCACTTACCGTTTGTATCGTGAGTCCGGTGGCCGCTGCGGCCTCGGTGCCCTTTTCGTCCATGCGCACGAAGGTTTTGTACATCGCTTTGCCGATGTAGAGATCGGCGTCAGCAATGCCTCGGAAGTTCGCTTTATAGGGGGTGAAGGCCAAGCCCATACCCATCGCGCTCAGCGGCTTGCCTAGATCATAGCTTTCGCTGATCTCAAGCCGCGGAAGGGAGAGTTGGGTTTTGCCCGGCTGTGCCGCGTCCAACTCGCCCAGCCATTCGGCTAGGCGCTCCGGACTGAGGCCGGCCTCGAACGCCGGCAGTCCGTCACGCCTCTGGGGCAGGAAGACGACCATCGACAGCCGCTCGTCCTGATAGGGCAGGTCGATGGCTTGGAACGTCTCCGTCCAAAGCGTGCGATACTCGCCCTGGCGGGACATCAGCGGAACCTGCCGCGCGCCTCCACCGGCCAAGTAGAAGGGCTGCTGTTGCGTCGCCGAGCGCCGGAACGGTTCGGCCCAGTCCCCGAGGAAATAAACGGCGTTGGTCACCACCAACCGCGTCTTGTCATCGAACGCGTCGGGTGAGAACAGCATCGGGATACGGCCGCCCATCTTCCCACTGACCCAGCCGTTGATCCGGGCCGCGGCCGCAGCCGGCGCGCGAACGAAGTCCAGGTTCTCGCTCGTGGCGCCGTAATCCTCGCGCGCGGTGCGCACGAACGCCGGCTTCATCGTGAAGCCCTGCTGTACCCACAGTGCGTTGGCGATGTTAAGCGTCGTGCCGTTCTGGTCGCGCTCTAGGCCTCGCAAGAGCC
>CAXTTU010000016.1:3371-24763 GCA_964247225.1 uncultured Sphingomonas sp.
GCAGCGCCGCGCCGCCATTGGCGGGAAAGCGCAGCGCCCGCGCGATTACCGAGCGCGTCTCGCCCTCGGCGCCCGCGATCACTGGCCCGAACGCACCGGCGATGCTGATCGGCGAGATGAAGACGTTGCCCGCCTTCGCCGCCAATTGCTGGTACAATGCCAGCCCGAACGCGCGGTTGCCCTCGGCTATGCTGCCGACGAAGGCGGGATTAATTGGAGCTGCGGGCTCCGCCTGGGTTGCCCCTGTGGCCGCTTCCTCAGCACGCGGGCTGCATCCCGTAGCGAGCGCGGCTAGGACTAAGGCGATGGTGGACGTCATGGCCTTCATGCAAGCACTCCCGCACGGGCCATGACTGTCCTGGCCTGCTTGTCTCGAAGGTCGGCCACCGGGGCTTAGGACGCAAGCATGAAGATGGTCGTTCTTGCCGCTATCTTGGTGACCGGTGCCTGTGTGTCCGAGCCGGCGACGCGAGACCTGACGCCTGCCTCCGATCGCCGCATCCCGGTGGGCGCGACCATCGAACCGTCCGGCTAGGCGTTGAGCGAGGTCACGCGCTCGATCAGCGCGGCCCCGAACGCATCGTCATCATCACGCTCCATCTCCTCGGTAATCGGACCGCCGCGCGACAGAGCTTGCAATGTAGGACTTTACATCGTTCACACTTTGTTCCGTGCTCATGGTGAGTCGGGCTGGGTTGGTCGTCACGAGGCGGCTTTCTTGCGGAAGGGCCGGAACCGGACTAATCTGAATTGGTCTCGGCCCACATTGATAATGGAGGTCAGGTATGTCCGGCAAAGCTCTTAACCTACTCGCGTCAGTTGCCTTTACTCTCGCGCCGCCCGTTTCGGCTCAAAGCGGTGGGGCTGGGATAGGCCAGGTCGATCAGAACAGCACGGCTCCCGGGCCGGAGCAAAAGGAAGATCAGGCCGCGACCGTTCAGACGGCTGAGCAGGCTCTACAGCAAGATGCTCAGGAGTATGCGCGCCTGGTCGGGGTGAGCGCGGACGAGGCGCAACAGCGGCTCCGCGCGTTGAAAGACTTAGGGCCGGTGAAGGCGCGCCTTGCACAAACCTACGGCTCGCGGCTCGCGGGCATCTCGATCCAGCACAAGCCACAGCTCCAGGTGATCGTTCTCCTGACCGGCGATGCGGCGGTGGCGACCGAGAACGTCAATGCTGGCGGCTCGACGGTTCCGGTCGTGTTTCGGACCGGCGCGCGGTCCACCATAGCGCAACTGCGGGACGCGATAACCAAGAACGCCAAGGCAATACGCGGGCTTATCCCTGCTACCCAGGGAATCGGGATCAGCTCCAGCACGGGCGAGCTCGTCGTCAGCGTGAACGCCGTTGGAGCCGCGGCAACAACCGTTCTGGCTCGCAAGGCTGAATTGGAGACATTGACGGGAGTACCCGTCCGCATCCGCGCCATTGAGGGCGTCGATGCTAATTCGGACGTTCGTGGCGGCTCGCGCCTTGAAGGCGTCAATCCGACGGACGGTAAGCGGTATTTTTGCACGTCCGGCTTCGTCGTGAAAGATACGTCGGGCAGAACGGGAGTCGCGACCGCCGCCCACTGCGTCGATAATGAGACGTATTACAACCCGAACGGAACCTCGATCCCTCTAACCTTCATAACGCAGGACGGGTACGGATCGCGCGATACGCAAATTCATACTAGCAGTTACACTCAGCGGCCGGAGTTCTACGTCGATACCGACAAAACACAAGTCCGGCGTCCGGTGGGCTCCTACGCGTTGTCTGCGACGTGGGAAGGGGACTACGCGTGTCATCGCGGGGAGGCCTCTGGAGCGAGCTGTTCCTTTGTTGAACAGCTCTATTATGCTCCGCCAAATAATCTTTGTGGGGGGTACTGCGAAGCCACTTATGTCACAGTCACTGGGCCGAACTGCAAGGGTGGTGATAGCGGCGGTCCCGTTTACGACCAAGACCTCGCGCGTGGCACTGTGAAGGGTGAGAATTATAACACCAGTTCGGGCACCTGCAATTTCTACTACTATATGCCGGTCGAGTTCCTCCCAGATGGCTGGTCACTTCTTCTTGGCTAGGCATCTCGGCTTCGCTCTCGCCCTCGCGAGCCTCACCGCTGGGTGTGGTGCCCGCGGGGGCGAGAGCACTCCTGTTCATAATGCTACGGGAGAGCGGGGCGGGGGCGTTTCCGAGTCGCCTGAGCCCAATGGCGTGCGCTTGGCGCTGCTGCGACCTAGTGCCGACATGAATATGGCGGCGCTCGAAGGTGTTCTGATCGTGGATGGTCCTTGTCTCTATGTGACAGGGACGGGAGGGTCGGGAGGACGAACGATGCCTGCCTTCACCATCACCGGAGCCCGCTGGGACGTCTCGACGCAAGCGTTGGTGGTCGCGGGTGTACGCATTACCAACGGTCAACGGGTCCGGCTCACGGGCGGCTCACCGCCAACATCGGGCGGCCTAGATTGGGTGCAGCAGCCAGCCCCGTCATGCGACAAGTCCGACCTCTTCATAACCGGAGCAATCGAACCAATGCAGAGTAAGAGATAACGTCTGCGGGCTCACCGGATCAGTCGAACCGAATTGTGCTGGCGGCGAATGTCTATCCGTAAAGTCGCGATGCTTCTTGCGTCGGCTGCCACTGCTATTGTGGGTGCTTGCACTTCACAACAGCGTGTCACCTCCTTGAATGAAACAGGGGACTCGATGGTCATAGACAATGGTGTGGGAAGCTCTGGTCCAGTGTTCTTGACCTACCCGGCCAAGGCGGGATCGCCATCGGTAGCAATGGGTGTCAAAGGTCGCCTCTTGATTGAAGACTCGTGCTTCTATGTGAAGACCCAAGATGCCCGATTTCTAGTCTACTTTCCGTCGGACACTGCAAGTTGGAGCGCACGCGATAGGACAATTTTCTATGGTGGTAAGCTTCTGCGCAGTGGTGACGAGGTAAGCTTCCGTGGACTTGTTAGAACTGATACAAATCCAATTAGTGACTCTCATTCCTGTCAGGCAACCAATCTGATATACTTAGCTCCGTGATAGATTAATCTGCGACTAAATAACTCATTGATCGCGGTTGTGGTACTGGCTCGCCCATGTCGGGGCAGAACCTGCCGTCCTGTCTCACCTGCCGGGCCAAGGGCCCGGCCCCGGGTTGGGTGGGTGGGAACAAACAACGGCACCCTTGCCCGGTGCGACGCCGGGGCGTGTCCTGCCGGGGCAAGCGCAGCCGCGCCCGGTCGTTGCGCGCCAGCGCAGCTCCGGGAAAGCGGCAAGCGCGACACGGCGGGCGCGCAACAAGGAGAGAGGGCAAGAGAGCCTGCGGGTCAGCACAAAACGCCGCGCCCTGAAGGAGCTTCAGGCACTGAAGCGGGACAGAGCGCGCCATTAAACTCCCGCTCCTTAATTTCGACAGCGCGCGCCGGGCTTGGG
Organism: uncultured Sphingomonas sp.; assembly: GCA_964247225.1. Classification (GTDB taxonomy): domain Bacteria; phylum Pseudomonadota; class Alphaproteobacteria; order Sphingomonadales; family Sphingomonadaceae; genus Sphingomonas. The sequence continues at coordinate 6,792 of CAXTTU010000016.1, forward strand.
CCGCGTTCCGAACACCATTAAGCTGTTCTTCCGCGTCGGGCACATTGACCGCGGCATCGCGGGTGACGCGATACACCAGCGCAAGGTGATCGGTGCCGTGCTGCGGTCCGATCTGGCTACTGTCATAGAGGATCACCACGCCGTTCGTGCGGCTCCGGTCAATTGGGGTGAAGACTACGGCGGTCACGTCGATACGGAAGAAGTCGCCGGGTAGGTCCGGCCCGGCAAGCGCAAAGCTGCGTCCGCTCGGGAGGCGCATTTCGCCTGTGAACGGTGCATGTGGCTGGGAGCCGGTCCGCCTTAGCATCACCGTCACCTTAGCGAACGGTCCAGCAGCGCCGCTAACGGGTGAGTGCGCCAATGAAGGCGCCTCCTGCCGTGCTGCGGGAGGCTGGGCAGCCGCGATCTGGGTCATCACGCAGAGCGGCAAGAGCAATGCAGGCCAGTTCATGCGGATACCTCGATCGCGATCGTTTCAAACCATTTTAGCCGCGGTGATGGAGCGGGCTACTCGCAAAGCAGGCGAGCGAGGGCAGGAGCTTCACGGCTCCTACCCTCGGGGCTGTTAGTCCAGCCCAAAGAAGCCGCGAAGCGAGCGGAACGTGGTGTCGGTCACGGCATAATGGCCGTAGCCGCGTTCGGCATTCTCGCCCTCGCTCCAGTCGTCCCAGGTGAACAGGAACGCGCGCTTGTCGCCGGTAACGGTTCGCGTGCGCTTGGTCACGCGGCCCTGAAAGTGGCCATAGTTCTCGATTCCGGCTTCCTTGAGCAGGTTGCCCGCGATCACCGGGCCATGCTCGGCGATCACCTTGAGGCCGGCGACCGTCTGGGGGGAGCAGCCCTGCATGAACTCCTCCACCTGGTTGGGGGTGAGGTCCACCACCTCCTCCCACTCGAAGCCTTCCGCCTGGTTCTGGGGCGGCATGGCCGCTGCGGTCGAGCGGAGCAGGACGGACATAATATCCGCTCGCGAGGCCTGCTTCAGTTTGCTAAGGTCGGTGTCGGTAAGCACGATCATCATGGTTCGTCTCCATATGGTCAGATTGCCATTTGAGGCGGTGAACTGGAACTTCGCCGCCTCAACACTGCCTTTGGCTGTTCTATTCGGTATGGTCAAGCAGAGTTTTGACCATGCCAAAACTTTTGATCAGGTGAGTGTGGCCGTTGGCTCGCGTCGGCTGTTGCTATGATGCGCGCCTTCGACCATCGCTGGGATTGCCGAAGGCGATGTCGGCGATTGCGACGCGACGCTTCCTTGACGGCCTGGGGGTCGTCCAAATCGATCATGCTGCTGGTCCTCGGAAGGGACGGCCGCGCGATCCGCGCGTCCTAATATCCTGTTCCGAACTGGAAGGCGTTCTCGGCCTAGTTTCGCTAAAACCGTCTGTACGGCCTGTTCAGCACAATCGGGCTTGCCGAATCTGTTCTCTTCGTGTTCTCATAAGCACATGATGCAGGTCAGCCCCGAATCCGTCTTCGCTGCCATCCGCTCCGCCCCGGCCTTCACCCGTTTGGGCCTCTCGATGCGGGATGCCAGCTATCGCGCGCGTGCTGTCGAGGCGCTGGCCGTTGCCATAGTCGAGGGACTGGAGCGGCCCCGGCCCGATCACGACGGAAGCCAGATGACGCTCCCGCTCTGATGTGGGTGCAAACGTCCGGTTCCGCTGCCTAAGCGATTTCAGCGCGCATAGGGCTAACCTGCAAGCCGAGTGCCTGTGCGGGCACAAGGGCGCGCTCGATGCGCTCAAGCTCCGGCGCTGGTTCTACTGCCACCACTGGAACGACGCGCTCGAAGTGGTCGGGATGCACCTCTATTGCTCAATCTGCCGTGGTCGGTCGGTCCGGCTCCGCCCCACGCCGACAAGGCCGGATCGACCGGACTGGATGGCGCTCGAACACGACTGGAAGCGCCTGGTGCAACGGCTGCGGGGTAGGAACGGCTGGCGGGCTAGAGGCCGATCGCCGCCTTCTCCGTCACGACGGTGTTCCGGCCCCGGTCCTTGGCTTCCCGCACCAGCGCCGTTGCAGCCTTGATGATCGCCGCCGGGTCGCGCGACCGGGACGCCACGACGCCGGCGGAGAAGCTGACCACGCCAAGCGGCCTGTCGTTCTCACGCAACTTCATCCGGCGCTCGGTCAGTGCTGCCCGCGCGACCTCGATCAGCTCGCCCGCGTCAGCCGCGCCCATGTCGTCCATCAACACCATGAACTCCTCGCCGCCCCATCGGCCGATCGAGAAGGCCGAACAGCTCTCGCGCAGCGTCTCGGCCACGGCGCGAAGGATTCGGTCACCAACCGCGTGTCCATAGTCGTCGTTGATGGCCCGGAAGCGGTCCACGTCGATGATCGCCACGGAGAACATCACGGATCGGGCCGCGGCCGTGGCCAGCCGGTCCTCCATCGTCTTGCGGCTAAGCAGGCCCGTCACCCGGTCACGCGCCGCGTCGTCGTGGAGTGCGTTCAGGTCGTCGCGCAACTGCTGCGCCTGCCGGACCGCCTCGCGCAAGCGGGTTTCGGCGCCGGCGGTCTGGTCGATCATGGTCGTGACGATCGGGCGCACGTCCGCCCCCTGGGTGTCGAGCATCGCCCTCATGGCCGTGACTAGATCGCGGTTTAGGTTGCCGGTGGCGGTTGCGGCATCGCCGGCAATATCCAGTACCCGCAACGTCAATGCGTCCAGCCCGGGAACGAGGTTCTTGATCGCCTGACCCGCGCCGGGCGGCTGGGGCGAAAGCTCCCGCACCTGTTCGGGGCTGATGCGGACCCCTCCATCCGTATGGCGGCTCACAGTGTCGCGGAACGCCTGGTCGCGGCCGAACAGGACGCGGTGCGCGAACAGGTAATGGTCGGGCGTGTGGTCAAGCTTGTGGTCGTCAAGATAACGAAGGACCTGAACGCCGCTCCTGTCCTGCTTGCTGCTGGCCATCTGGTACTCCGCCAGGACGATGATCGGAGGCGATACCCGGCCCGGCGAGCCGGGCGTTCGTAACCCTGCACATAGCACAAGGCGCTGCCGCCTTTGGGCAGAACCTTGGACATGCGCGACAGCCACCCGGCCGAGAAACCTCGACCAGACTATGCGCCATCGGGGTTACGACGCCCCACGAGCGGGACTTACCGCATCGCGCGCCGATGATTGCAGAAGGCGGGCCGCGCGACAACCGCCGACGCGGCCGTCAGCGCACGCTCAGAACGGGCGAAAGTAGCAGTGACGCCGATCGTCGGCTGATTAACGATAGCTCGATGCGTCGGGCACCTCGGCGCTGCGGTTAGCAATAGCCCGATACAGCGGCTCGCGCGGTCCAGATTATTGGGGTATGCCTCTGAGTGTGTCGCAAGCTCCCCGCCCAAAACAGACATTGGCGCAGGCCATCGCCGCAGCGGACGCGACCCTGACGGTGTTGGACGACAAGATCGACGTCGAGGATGCCGCCGTTTTCCGTTGGCTGAAAGGGCATCAAGTTCACGCCGGGCGCTTTCACAATCTGGTCATCGGCTCGCAGCCGCTGCCGCCAGCGTGGCAGGCGGTCACGGTCAAGATCGGCTCGGTTGTGCAGGCCAACCACCTCCTTCAGCCGATTGGGCACGACGCCGTTGCCCAGGCGGCGCTCGGGGCCGCATTGCGCGAGCTTGATCCGAAAAGCGCCGCGACGAACGGCGCGGATGTCGTTACGAAGGTGGCGGCGGCTCTCGCCTCGGGTAAGATGTGGGCCATTGAGGCGCGCCATGCTCCGCATAGTCGGTTCTCGACCCGGACAGCGCTGAGCGCCTTTGCACCGATCAATCCCAAGTACGGCACCACCGTCGATTTCACGTTTATCGCCAAGCTCGAAGGGGATCAGTGGCTGCGCGGCTACATTCCAATCAAGACGAAGACCGGTATCGTTGCCGGGCAGAGCGGCATAACGGTGGCGTCGGGTTTCGACTTAGGACAATGGTCGGTCGCTGATCTGTCTTCGTTCGGCTTTCCCCCGGCGTTGCTCGCGAAGCTCAAGCCCTTTGCAAGCCACCCTTTCAGGGGAAGAACAAAGGAGCAGGTCGCTGCTACCGTCGCGCAGCTCGGCCCGGTGCCGATCCTTACGAAACAGGAAGCCGATCTGTGCGACGGTGCCGTGTTCAGCCGCATTTTGGGCGATGCGATCCGAGCATGGAACACGGCACCGACTCCCGGCGTGCCGGGCTTTGTCCAGCTTCCTTCGGGTTGGCAGACCGTCTGGCTGTCCCGCTTCTATCAGGAAGGCCCACACACGCACGTCGCGCTCGGCAAGGTGTTCAGGCGCCAAGCGCGCAACGGCGATTGGGCGGAAGCGATTGCGACCTTGAAGAGCTATACCGACTATAAGAGCCGGGCCAAAGCGGAAGCCGCGTTGCTCGAAGTCGAGTTGCCGCCTAGCCCACCCAAAAAGGAGAACAAGAAGTGAGAGTGCCTGTCATGGCACTGGCGCTTCTTGCCCTAACCGCGGTGCCCGGGAGCGCGCTAAGCCGTGGCAATGCCAGCGGAGGCGACGACAGCCTTTCGGTGACGTTGCGGGGGCGATGGAAGGTCGGCCCGGTGGTCGATCCCAGCCGTCAGCCGATGCCGGCTGATCTTGCGGCGCAACTCGCCCGCGCTCGCCTGCCCTTGCCAGGCGAGGTGGTCCGCAGTGAGGCCGGCAAGCTGTGCGTCGGGTCGGTTCCATGCGATGACGTCGCATGGACCGAAACGACCTTTGCTAACTCGGAATATGGCGAGGGCATGAGAAAGGCACTTGGCCTTTCGGCGCGAACGCCGGTGTACCAAGGCGACACTGGCAATCGTTTGATCAGCTACACGCTTTTCGCACGCCCGGATCGCACGCTCATGGCGCTCGTCTCCTTGTGCCAGGACAGTTACCGCGCGCGCGGATGCCGCGCCGCGTTTGAGATCTGGCATCCCCTTAGCCCTGACGCGCGAATGAGGCCAACCTCACACCGCCGGTAAGCTTTTTCTGCTTTCGTTCTCGGCCGCGATGAATCAGAATCGTGCCCGTGCCGATCGCCCCGCAACATCGCTGGCTATATCCGATCGACTGGCGGGAGCTGTCCGCGTTCATCCGTTTCCGGCGCGCCAAGGGCCGCTGCGAGCGTTGTCGCCGTCCTCACGGCCGCGACGTGCTGCACCTGGGCGATGGCGTCTGGTGGGACGACGAAGCGACCACCTGGCGCGATGGCAAAGGGCGGCGCGCCCGCGCGCTCGCCCACCCCGAGGCATTCGAACGCGAACAGTTCGTGTTCGCCGGGTTCGAGCCTGCGCCGTGGCTGTCGGTCACGCGCGTTGTCCTCGCCAGCGCGCACCTCAACCACGATCCGAGCGATAATCGGCCGCGCAACCTCGCCGCGCTTTGCCAGCGCTGCCACATGGTCCACGACGCGGCCGAACACCGGCGCCGGCGCTTGCAGAACGCTTTCCGCGGGCGCGCTATGGGCGATCTGCTCGTTTAGCCGGGGCCGAAGGCCCGGCTTCCGGGTTGGGTGGGTGGGACAAAGGCGCGGCCGTCCCCGGACGGCCTCACTCCCTGCGCGAGCGATCGTCACCCAAACGGGCCGAGACGCTTTTGGCGGCTCGGTCGGAGCGCAGCGGAGATAGAGCGCGGCCCCGACCGGGGCGCGACCGCGCTTTGCTCATTGTTGATAGCGGTAGGACTAAGTGCTACATTTAGTACATGACACTGGCGGGGGAGAGTCCTCGAACCTTCAAAACGGCGTGGTTCTCCAAGGCGGCACGCAAGGCGCTGATCGCGGATGGGGAGCTATGTGAGGCGATCGAACAGGTCCGCCTGGGGCAGGCTGACGACCTGGGTGGGGGCGTGTTCAAGAAGCGGCTCGACAAGAACCGTCACCGCAGCATCGTTATCGCCAAGGGGCGGCGCTACTGGGTTTACGCCTACCTGTTCGCCAAGAAGGATCGGGAAAACATCACCGCTGCCGAGCTGACCGCGTTTCGGGAGCTGGCCGACCTCTACAACCGGAAAACGGATGCGGAAATCGAGCGGGAGCTGGACGCCAAGGAACTGATGGAGATCTGCGATGCCCGCGAAGCCGAAGTTTAAGAGCGATGCCTTTGAGGCGATTCATAGCGCCGCCTCCGGCATGTTCCGGGTGGGCACGATCGGCAAGGCCACTATGCGACATTTCGACGCGACGTGCCTGACGGCGCCGACCGCGTTCGCGCCCGCTGACATCAAGCGGCTGCGCGAGGATAACCGGGTCAGCCAGCCTGTGTTCGCGCGCTACCTCAACACGAGCGAAAGCACGGTCGAGAAGTGGGAGGCCGGCACAAAGAAGCCAAGCGGGATCGCGCTCAAGCTGCTCACCGTGGTCCAGAAACACGGATTGGACGTGCTCGCCTGACCGGCTGAACTACTTGCCGGGCCGTAGGCCCGGCCCCCGGGGTTGTGGGTGGGACGAACAACGCGGCCGCCCACGGGGGCGGCCTCATTTGCCTACTGTCCCTACCCGGATCGTGCATTTCACGCTGTCACCGGCCTTCCTCGCCGCTTTCCTGCACCCCTCGATGGTGTCGCGGTTCGCGCGCGCGATCTGCTCGTCCGCGATAAGCGTCCGATACGCGGCCGGGTCCGCGGTCGCCAGAAGTTGCCCGCCCGCCTGCCACATGGGCATGTCCAGCGCCTGCGCCGCGCGCTCCTCGCGCCAATGCCAGCTCCCCGGCACCGCGCGCACGATCGGCCCCGCGAACGTCGCCCATAGGAGCAAGCCTAACACCACGCCGCCCGCGCCGGCACCTGCCAGCCAACGGTTCTGCTCGTCCCCTCGCCGGGCTGATACGACATAGCCCTCAAGCTGTCCGACCGCCCGGTCCAGTCCGGTTCGCGCGCGCGCCAGCTCGTCGCGGTCCTCGCGCCTGGCGGCGCTGGCGGCCGCCTCGATCCGCTGCCTCATGGCATCGGGCGTCATCGCCAGTGCCGGCTGGGTCACGATCGCGTCCAGCCGCCCGTTGATGCCGTCCAGCGCCCGCCCGAACTGCCCCAACGTCTCGTCGTAATTGGGTATTTCGGGCGCATGGGCGCGCTCGGCCCCCAACCCCTCCACGGCGCGGCGCATCATCGCCACCTCGGCCCGCAACCGCTCGAACGCTTCTACCGGGTCGCCCTCCGAGCCTTCTTCGTCCGCCATGTTCTCCCCCTACCGGCTCAACCCGCGATCACGCTCGCGTCCGATGCCAAGCGAGCGGGTCAGCTCCTGGCTCAAATCGCGGTTGCGGCCGATCTCCAAGCCCAGCTCGGGGGCGCGGCGACGCAGCACGGATTCGAGCTGCTGGTCGCGATGCAGCCCGGCCGCGATGCTGCCCATGCTGCTGGTCGCGCGCTCTACGCCCGCGCGGTCGCCGTTGCGCTCGGCATTGGCCCGTTCGGACGCCATGCGCTGCCATGCCTCCACGAACCGGTCGGCGCGCCGCTCGGGGTCGGTGCGCGCTGCGGCTTCCTGCGCCATGCCGCGCCGCGCTGGCTCCACCCTGCCCTCGGCCGCGTCCCGCGCGAGCTGAGGCGCGCGTGCAAACGCTGCTGCCAGGTCGCGCGCGCCGTCCGACCGCGCCTGGTCGAGCACGGCGCCGGTGCGCCGCAAGGCGCTGTCCTGGTGCGGGAGTACCGGCAAGCCTTTCTCCTTCATGCGCTCGGCGTCCTCCCATGCACGGGCATACTGGGTGATCGCGCGCGCTTGGTCGGATGCAACAGGGGTCGGACCGAACGGAGCGGTGCGGTCGCCGGTGCGGTCGGGCGCGGGAGCCTTCGGCCGAAACCCGGCAAACATGCCGCGGGATTTCGACGTCGCCGGCGACGTCGCCGCCAGCTCGCGGGCGGGTGGGTCGGGGAGCCGCATTTCGCGCCGGTTAGCGAAAGCCCGAGTCCGGTCCTGACCTTGCCCGTCGAGCGGGTAGTCGCTCGCCATGTCCTTCGCCCGCTCGCGCGACAGGGTGCGGACAAGCTGACGCTGATCGGCGAAGTCGTCACGGCCATAATGGAGCTGCACCCCGTCGCGGTGCCGCGATAGGGCGACATAGGCGCTGTGCCGGTCCATGCCGGGCGTAGCGAGGACGTGCGCCTGGTCGACCGTCACGCCCTGCGACTTATGGACGGTGGCGGCATAGCCGTGGTCGATCGCGGCATAATCCTTGGTATCGAACGCGACGCTGCGGCCGTCGTCCAGCCTTACGCCCAAGCGCTCGGCCGATACCTGCTCGATCGTGCCCAAGGTGCCGTTCTTGACGCCAAGCGAACGCTCGTTGCGAAGAAACATCATCCGGTCGCCAGCCGCGAACTGGCGTTGGCCGCGCTCGGCCGTCACCATCACGTCGTCGCCCAGGCCGCCCGATGCGCGCACCCGCTCCCGCGCCTCGCTGTTAAGCTCCCGGACCTCGGCGTTGGTGTGGGTAAGGATGATCCGGTTCTTGGTCGGGTCGGCCTGACGGGCGCTGTCCCACCCGTCCAGCAGCGCGCCCCGCGCGCCCTCGCGCGTGTCGGCCGCGTGGACCATGCGACGCTCGTCATAGGCGTGGACCGCCTCGCCCGTCCGGCCGGTCGCCAAGGCACGGGTCGCGTCGCGCTGCCAGTCCTCCCGCTGCCGCCTGATCTCGGTGATCTCGGCTGCGCCATGCCGCTCGGTCATGCCCCGGAACGCCGCGCCCGCCTCGATCGCCTGCAACTGCTCGGGGTCGCCGACCAGCACCACCTTCGCCCCGGCGTCGCGCGCGGCGCTCAACACCCGCTCCATCTGGCGGGTGCCGATCATGCCCGCCTCGTCCATCACCAGCACGTCGCGATGGGTAAGCTGCTCGCGCCCCTGCCCCCATGCGTGTTCAAGGCTTGCGATGGTGCGCGACGCGATGCCGGACCCGCCCTCAAGGTTCTCGGCCGCGATGCCGGACAGGGCCGCACCGCGCACGGTGTAGCCCTGAGCCTCCCATGCCTCGCGCGCGACGCCCAACATCGCCGATTTGCCCGCACCGGCATAGCCGACCACCGACGCCAGCCCGTCCGCTCCGGTGATATGGTCGAAGGCGTCACGCTGCTCGGCCGATAGGACAAGACCCCTGCCCTCGGCCGCTCCGATCGCCTTCTCGCGGTGCCGATCGGCGACGCCGTGCCGCTCGCCGCCCGCCAGCTCGTCGCCCGCGCGCTCAAGCCGGGCCTCTACCGCAATCATGTCGCAGCTGGTGAACCGATCCTGGTCGCGCCCGTCCTTCCCCAACGCGACCAGCTCGGGGGACGCGCGCACCGCCGCCATCACCTGGTCGAACTGCTCCTTGTCGGCCGAATGGCGGAACGCGAACGTCGCCAAGTCGCGGGTCGTGAATGTCGCCTGGGTCCGCGTGATCGCTCCCAGCGCGATACCGGGGTCTGCGACGATCTTCTCACCATTCTCCCGCGCGATGCGCTGGTGATCCTCGATCCGCTCGGCCTCCAGCCCTTGCTCCGGTCGCCGCGACGCGGCCGGGCCGATCTTGTTCTGCGGCTCCAGCTCGATGCCCTGCACCTCGTAACTGCGATGGTCGATCCGGCCCTCAAGCCCCAGCTCGGCCATGCGCTCGTTGACGTGCGCGGCCCACGCCTCGCGCCAACCCTTCAACATCTCGGTGCTGTTCCAGTCGCGGACCTTCTTGCCGAACCCGTCCGGCCCAACCTCGCGCATCGCCAGCATGACGTGCGCGTGGGGCTTCGGGCTGCCGTCTTTCGCCTTGTCCCAATGTACGTTCAGGTCCGCCACCATCCCGCGTTCGACAAACTGCTTGGCGACGAACGCGCGCGCCAGCTCGACGCCCTGCTTCTCGTTCATCTCGCGCGGAATGGAGAACTCCACCTCGCGGGCAAGCTGCGCGTCCTTGCGCTTCTCGCCAGCCTCCACCTCGTTCCACAAGGTCGCGCGATCGGACAGGCGCTCCGGCGCGCCCTCCGGCAACATTACCTCGGAGTGGATCACGCCAGCCTTGTTGCTGAAATCGTGATCGCGCCCAAGCCGCTCATCGTGCAGCTCGGACGCGGAACGATAGGCGGCGCTCGCCACCGCGCTCGATCCGTTCGCGCGGCTCACAACCTTGGCGCTGAAATGGTAGATCGCCATAACGCCATGCTTATTGCACTTTTGAGCGCACGTCGGCAACGACGTATAAGCGCGCACTCACAACTCGCTGCGCTTCCTGTGACTGACTTACTGCCGCTTCTGTCGCGTTCCGGCTTTACCCCTATGCCGGGTGCGCTAAGGTGCTTCTAGTCGATACGCGGAAGGTGAAAGTGATGCGGAAGGTTCGCGATTACGATGCCGAGCTGAAGGCGCTGAACGACAAGGCCCGCTCGCTCAAGGCAAAGCGGGTCGAACAGTTGGGCCAGCTCGTCGCCGCGACCGGGGCTGATGCGCTCGACGCGGAAACTCTCGCCGGTGTGCTGCTCGATGCGATCGGATCGAAGGATATTGCGGCAAAGGAGGCATGGCGCATGAAGGGCGCTGCCTTCTTTCAGCGGCGCCGGCGAAAGGGTGGCGACGCTGCTGCGGTCGACAGCGCGGATGCTGGCGCTCAATCGGACGGCGATGCTGCAAGGGGAAGCGACGCGGCGACGAACGGATAGCAGGGCCTGGGTCGTGCAACGCCGCGAACGAACGCGCCACCTGATCGAGCTGGGCGGCCTCGTCCAGAAAGCCGGCCTGGTCGAGCTGACCGACGACGATCGCGCGACCCTCTATGGCGCGCTGCTCGATCTTGCGGGGCGCGCCTGCGGCGATGATGCCAGTGACGTGCGTGCGCTGTGGAAGCGACGCGGGAAGCGGGCGTTCGATGCGGAAACGGAACGGGGACAACGCCATGACAATGCGCGCGATGGGATATGACGACGGCAAGCGCTCCTGGCAGCTTGTGATGACCGGCGATCTACCTGGCCCGCTTACGCCCGAACTGATTGCCGATCTGACGCGCCTGCTCGATCTGCGTCCCGATCTCACCTGCCTCGATCTGGCGACCGACACGGGCGGCGTCCACGTTGCGCGCGACTGGTCCAGCGACAAGGTGGATGAAGCCGATGAACTGGAACACAGGATCGCTACGGCGACGGGCGTGCATGGGCTGACCCTCCATCCCCGCAATGCTCCCCCTGCCCCGCCTAGAACGGCCTGACGTGCGACTGTGGCGCGCCTTTCACAACATGCTGCGGACCGCGTGGCGTGATCCTGTGTGGGCGATCGGGATAGTCCTTCTAAGCCCCATCAACCTCGTTCGTCATCTGCTGGTCGTGCTGTTCGTCTTCTGCGCTGTCGCCCTGCCCCTCTCGCTGATCGCCCGCTTCACGCTCGGTTGGGCCGGTGTTCCAAAATCCTCGCTGGTCCACGACGCGGCCTACCTCGGGGTGGGCGCCATCACGATAGCAGTCACTTTGCGCGTGCTGGTCGCGCCGATGGTGAGGCGCTTCGGCTTCGATGCCGATATCGACGACACGCACGGGTCGGCCCGCTTCGCCACCTCCGCCGAAACCCGATGGCTGGCCCGCGATGATGGCCTGCTGATCGGCCGGGATACGAAAAGCGGGCGTCTGCTACGCTATGCCGGTCCTGCCCATCTGCTGACGATCGCGCCTACCCGCACGGGCAAGGGGGTGGGTACGATCATCCCCAACCTGCTCGATTATCCGGGGTCGGTCATCTGCATCGACCCCAAAGGCGAGAACGCTCGCATTACCGCTCGCCACCGCGCGCGATTCGGCCCGGTCCACGTCCTCGACCCGTTCGGCGTCACCGGAATGTCCTCGGCGGCGTTCAACCCGCTCGATCGCATCGACCCGCACGGCCTCGATCTGGCCGATGATTGCATGACGCTCGCCGACGCGCTGGTCCATGACGCCGCTGGTGAAGGTGGCGACGCCCATTGGAACGAGGAAGCGCGCGCGCTGCTCGCCGGGCTGACGCTCCATATCGCTACCGTCGAACCGCCTGCGACGCGCACGCTCGCGACGCTGCGCGAGCTGCTGACGCTCGATGCTCAAGATTTGGGGGCCGTTTTTGCCGATATGCAGGCGCAAGGTGGGCTGGTCGCGCGCGCCGCCAATCGCCAGCTCGGCAAGTCCGAGCGCGAGGCATCGGGCGTGCTGTCGTCCGCGCAGCGCCACACCCACTTTCTCGATAGCCCGCGAATGACGACGGTGCTGGGACGCTCCGATTTCGCCTTTGCCGACATGAAGGCGACGCCAACGACGGTGTACCTGGTGCTGCCGCCCGACCGGCTCGGCTCCTATGCCCGTTGGCTACGTCTGTTGGTGTCGCAAGGGCTGGTCGACCTGGCGCGCTCGGCCGGTCGCCCTAGCTCTCCGATCCTGTTCCTGCTCGATGAGTTCGCCGCGCTCGGTCGCCTCGATCCGGTCGAGCGCGCGATGGGGCTGATGGCGGGCTACGGAATCCAGCTCTGGCCGATCTTGCAGGACGTGCATCAACTTCGTGCCCTCTATGGTCGCCATGCCGGTACGTTCCTCTCCAACGCCGGCGTGCTTCAGGTGTTCGGGGTCAACGATCACGACAGCGCGCAACTCGTTTCCGATCTGCTGGGTCAAGAAACGATCGTATTCGAGACGATGAACCGGGCACTCGATGCGCGCGAAAGCGGCCTATCTTATGGGCAACACCATATCGGTCGGTCCCTCCTCACGCCCGACGAAGTGCGGACCCTGCACGCCGATCGCGAACTGTTGTTCCTTGCGGGGCAACGGCCGATCGTCGCCAGCAAGCTACGCTATTTCGCCGATCGTGAGTTTCGTGGTCGCTTTGATCCGGCATAACGCCCGCTCCGCCAAAGCGTTTAAACGGCTTCCTGCTCGTCCACGTCGATCGCGCTGGGCTGCTCGGCCAATCGGATTTCCGGGGCGTTGATTGGCAGAAAGGTTGCGATCGACTGCCCCCGGCAGTCATACACCGCCACCAGCTCGCGGCCGTTGAAGTCGATTGCGTAAGCATCGGCCGATAGCCCTACCCTACCCACCCGGCGCATCGTTTCAGGAAGCGTCCCCTGGGCGATGGCGTGACGCAGTTCCGCCATGCGTGCGACGCTGATGACGACGCCAAACCCGCGTGCGGATCGTCGGCCGAGCTGGTCGGCGCGGATCTGGAGACGGTCGGTGCCCCGTTCCTGCCTTATGGCCTTGCCGCGGTGGCTATGCTTGCGGGTCATGGGGAAGCGCCGGCCTAGAAAGCGCCCTGCTGCCTGGCGTATTCCTCGTATCGCTGCTCGCGTTTTTCGTGCGCCTCGGTCGCTGCGGGTGGCATTTTTAACTGGTACGTGTGAGCCCTGCGGCCCGCTCGCTCCCCGGCGTTTTTAGTTTCCGTCACCTCGATGAAGTCGTGCGCCTGTAGTCGCTTGATTCCATCAGTGATCGCTCCGTTGCTGTGGCCGGTTGTGGTCGCAAGTTCGGTGATAGTCATGGTTACGGGTTTCCCGCCAAGTCCTCCAGCCTCTGCTATGGTGCCCCAAACTCTTATGGCGATATAGCCAAGCGGCCCTCGCTTCTGTCCGCGCTGCTTTCCCTCGACATCGAAGGCGTCAAGAATCTGCCCTAGCTGGAACACAACCTCCGCGCGCTCATCTTCGTCGAGGGAGTCAAGATCACGCTGCACAGGTGCTCTCCATGTTAGTTTCTCCCCATCGCGTCGATCCGCTCGGCGCCGCTCGCCTTCTCGCGGTACACAGCTGCGGCATAGTAGCCCTGCCCACGCGCGGTTGCTACGATCTGCTGGGCAAGAATCTAGTCTGACGCGGACCGGGGAGCGGGCGTTTAAATGATCCCACCACACACCTGCCGCGGTCAAGGTGAGTTTTGGGGTCGCTGCTCACGTCGAGAAAAGGAACGAGCCGATTAAAGCCCGCTGGTGACGTTGGCCGCGATCGGGACGTGCGATACAGGAACGCCCTCGATTACTTGCTGGCGGCGCCCCTGGCGCAACGTGGAAGGGATTTTTCGGTCCTCAGCCCAGCCCCTTCTCGCCTAGCCTACGGCGCTTGCGCCGCTTTGTGACGGCGTTAGCCGTCACGCAGCAAAGGTGCATCGGCCCATTGGGCCGATGCCGTCCAATGGGCCGATTCCGTTTGTCTTCCTGCTCTTTCGGTGCGGGCAATCACCGACGGTTAAGTGATTCTGTTAAAAGACTTTGTTAAGAAGGTTAAATCGCCAGAATCGGCCATTTTACCGTTCTGAGTCAGCTACTTGCGGAAAGGTCCGGTGGGTGAAACCCCGTGATTCGGTGTGTGATCCCCCGATAGTCGGGTGGGTGATACCCCGACTGGAAAGTGGGTGATCCCCCGATGCCGGGGCGGAGAACAAGTCTGTCGCGCGGCACTTATCCACAAGCAACGAGGCGCATACCCGTCCTCCCCTGACCGTGCGGCTTGGGCGTTAGTCGATCTGCGGTGTGTGATCCCCCGATATTTGGAGCGCGGGTGGGTGAAACCCCGATAGTCAGCGCCGCGCTGCCAGCTTGTCCATTTGGGCATCGACCCGCTCCGCTCGCCCGCGATCGGCCGCGAAGCGCGCACGGCGCTCCTCCTCGGCTTGCATCTTCGCGGCAAACGCCAGCGCCTCGGCCTCGCCACGTAGGCGGAACGTCACGGCCGCGCTCTTGTCGGCCGTCTCGGTCGGTTCCAGCGTGTAGTCGGGAAGCTGGTCGGCCTCGATGACGCGGCGCAGCATCCGGTTAAACTCCTTGGGCTGGGCGTCGCTGCCGGTCTTGTCGCGCAACACCTCGACGCGGCACGTCCAGCCGCCCCGCTGCTGCCCGGCGTGCTTGCGCGCGATGCGATACAGGGCTCGCTCAAGCCCGCCCGACAACAGGAAATAGTCGGGGTGCATGGTGAGAAGCGATTTCTCGTTGACGATCCCCTCATAAACCCAATCGGAAAGGGTCAACGTCATGCCACGGGGTTGCTCGGTTTCGGCGTCGGTGTCGAACGTCCAACTATCTAGCCAGTTAAACCCGGCCTTCTGCCGGCGCTTGGTGGCCCGTATCGAAGTTGTGATTGAAGTTGTTTGAAGCCTTAATAGAGCGGCCTGTAGCTCCTGATAGTCGCGCCCGCCGGTGCTGCGCTTGATAGCGCGCAACAAGTCGTAAGGAGTCGT
This sequence comes from uncultured Sphingomonas sp., assembly GCA_964247225.1. Taxonomy (GTDB): domain Bacteria; phylum Pseudomonadota; class Alphaproteobacteria; order Sphingomonadales; family Sphingomonadaceae; genus Sphingomonas. Next base: position 21,908 of record CAXTTU010000016.1, read on the forward strand.
GGTCAACGTCCTGGGTAGGTCGTTCACTCCCTGCTGTTTCATTCGATTGAGCGTCGATGCCGCCCAGATTAGAATGTCAGCGTCCCAAATAGTCGCCATGCCATAATCGGGAATCGCCTGAACGCGAACCCATGCTTCACCATCGGGGCTGCGATACTCGATAGGTTTTAGGCGCTTACGCTTCTGAAGCGAGAAAAACGGCCGCTCCATCACCTCCCGCTGGTCTTTAAGCGAAAGGTCGCCAAGCGCCGGGATGAATAGGTCGAACTCCGGGTTCGGATCGCGGCGCTTGCTCATGGGGCGAACTTCGTGTGCCCTTTGGAAACAAGGTACTGCCGCAACATCCGCTCGGTGATGACGGTCAACGGCTCGCCTTCTTCTACGCTAATTCGCCGCAACAGGCGGTGCATGTCCTCGGGAATGTGGATCAACACGGGCTTCTTGCTGCCGTGGTTACGGCTGCTGCCCTTGGTGGCGTTGCGACTTGCCGGTGATGGACTCGACCGCCTGGGTTGGAGGTGTTCGACAATGGCGGGAGCTGGTGCGGGTTCGGGAGCTGGCATGGGCGTGGGCGCGGGCTCATCGTCGAAGATGCCTGCAAGCGCGGTGTTCTGCTTGCGCGCCATCACGCCACCTCGCTTAACCGGTTAGCCGTATATCCGCTTAACCGCTTAGCCTCTGCATAGGCCTCCGCCAGCTCGGCCGCTGCTTTGCCGGCCGGGTCCAACTCGATCGCGGTCTGGCCTAGCGGCGTGGCCCTGTAAAAGTCCTTCCGGTAGTGAAGGCGGGTAGCGAACAGGGTTACGCCCTTAGCCGCGAATCCGGCCTTGGCTTCCTCCCCTTCCCCGCCCTGGTGCGGAACTTGAGTGAGGATCACGGCAAACGGGGTGCCCGCTAATTGAACCTGCTTTACGGTTTGCAGGACGGAGTGAACATCAAGCCCGCGCGGCGCGACCGGGATAATCACGAAGTCTGCCTGCTCCGCCGCCAGCATGGCGATGTCTTTCGAGTTGGCAGGGGTGTCGATCAGGATCAGGTCAACCTTGCCGCTCGCGCGCGCCTTGATGACGTGCAACGGCAATCCGGCGACGCTGCTATCCTTCACCAGCACGTCGTCCTGGTCGCGGCGCTCGGCCCAATACAGGGCCGAACCCTGCCGATCGTCGGCGTCTAGGATCACAACGCTGCCGCCCTCGCGGGCTGCTTCTACCGCAAGTCCCGTTGCGAGTGTCGTTTTGGACTGCCCGCCCTTCTGCGCGATGATTGCCCAAACCTGCATACCGATTCCTTTAAGCGGATAAGCTATTAATACCGCTTAGCCGCTTATAATGCAACATAGTCCTTAGCCGCTTAGTATATTAGCCGCTTAGTTTGGCATTCAGCGTGCCCGGCTGGTTTTCGTAATCGCCGCTTCAACGCCGTCGCTGGGCGTTCTCGATCATGGCCGCGCGGGTAATCTCGGGCCGGGACCGGGTATCGTAGTGGGCGGCTAGCGCCTGCCGGGCCTGCTCCTGGGACGCGCCTTCGGTGCGCCGCACTACCGCGCGAAGCTCGGCCGCGCGCTGCGCCCAACGCTCCTTGTGATGCCAAGCGAGGTCCGCGTCGCCCATCTGCTCGATGTGGTCAACCGGGAGGCCCGACCGATGATGCCAACGCCCGTCTGCCAGCTCGAACGCGACCAACTCGGCGTTACCGATCGCGGGCGGCTCGCCCTTGCGCCAGAACCGGCGCATCTTGGCCTGGTCGTCCAGCTCGGGTTCGGTCACGATCACGCGCACCGCTTGGATGAACTGTCCGTGGCTGAATATGAACGCCATGGAAGGTGAGGGCAGGGCGGCAAGCCTCGCCAGCGCCGCCTCGGCCCGGCGTAACAGCGCCGCGAAGCTCTCCGCGCCCTCGCCATCGCAATAAGCGGGGTCGGCGTCCGCCCAATACCCCTCAAGGTGCGGCATTCGCTCGGCGCTGCGCGTCCCGTTCCAGCGGGCGGGCTGTAGGTAGGTGAACTCCTCGATCGGCCATGTCTCCACTGGCACGGCCGGGAACCGCTCGATCGTGGGCTGGGCGGTCTGCTGGGTTCGGAGATAGGGAGAGGTCACGATCAAGGTGGGCGGCCGATCCCAGCTCGCGGCCACGTCGCGCGCCTGGCTCGATCCCAGCTCGGTTAGCTCGATCGTGGCGAGGTCGGTGCAGGGCACGCCGGCGTTGCCGGTGCTCTGCCCGTGGCGGATGAACACGGCCCTCATGCGGCCTTCGCCTCCTTGGCCGCCAGCTCGCGCAATCCCTTGTAGAGCGTGGTCCGGCTCACCCCGTAGCATTCGGCAACCTCCGTCACGGTCGCCTGCGGGTCGGTCAGCAACGTCCTGGCCTCGCGGAGCTGCTTGGGGGTGAGGGCAGGGGGGCGGCCCCCTAGACGTCCTCGCGCGCGTCCGGCCGCTAACCCGGCGCGGGTGCGCTCGCCGATCAGGTGCCGCTCGAAGTCCGCTAGGCTGGCGAAAATGTTGAACACCAGCTTGCCCGCTGCTGTGGTGGTGTCGATCGCCTCCGTCATGCTCTCGAACGCGACGCCGCGCCGCGCCAGCTCATTGACGGTATGGATCAGGTCGGGAAGCGAGCGCCCCAGCCGATCAAGCCGCCACACCACCAGCGTATCGCCCGCTCGCAACGCCTTCATGGCGTTCGCCAGTTCGGGCCGATCGGCCGTCTTGCCCGATGCGTGTTCGGCATAGACCGGCTCGCACCCGCGCGCGCGCAACACGTCGAGCTGCGGGTTCAGGTCCTGGTCGGCCGTGGATACGCGCGCGTAGCCGATCCGGCGCGCGCCTGGGGTGGTGCTAGTCATCTCCGTCCGCCCCCTCC
>CAXTTU010000017.1:0-22722 GCA_964247225.1 uncultured Sphingomonas sp.
GACCACCGTCACCAACGGCTCGGAGAAGACGCAATCGGTCGCTCCATTCGCGCAAGTCGGCATCCGGCTGTTCGAGGGCACCAACCTGACGCTGGGCGGGCGCTTCACCTATGAACAGCGGGTGCTGAACGGGCAGGTGACGCTGAACCGGTACAACGGCATGTCGCCGGTCATAAATTACAACCCGCCCGCGCTGACGATCAACAAGCCGACCTGGCGCATCGCGCTCGACCATCAGTTCACGCCGGACGTGCTCGGCTATGTCTCGTACAATCGCGGCATCAAGAGCGGCGGGTTCAACATCCTCAACCCCGCCAACCCCGCCTACCTCCCCGAGCGACTCGATGCGTACGAGGCGGGGCTCAAGACCGAATTGTTCGACCGTCGCCTCCGGCTCAACGCGGGCGGTTTCTACTATGATTACAGCAACCTCCAGGTGATCCAGTTCGTCGGCGTGTCGCAGACGATCGTCAACGGTGCCAAGGCGCGGCTGTACGGGCTCGATGTCGACTTCAACGCGCGCGTCACGCCCGAACTGTCCTTGAGCGGCGGGTTCGAGGCGCTGCACACCAACTTCGTGTCCTATCCCGGCGCGGTGGGCAGCATCCCCAAGCCGACCGGTGGCGCGACGTTGCTCTCGGTCGATGCGAGCGGCAACCGCATTCCGCAGGCGCAGAACTTCGCAGGCACGCTGGCGGTGGATTACGAGAAGCGGGTATCGTTCGGCACCGTCCACGCCAATGTCACCGCCAATTATAATGGCGACTACAAGATCGAGGCGGACAATTTCCTGACCCAGGGCGCGTACACGTTGCTCAACGCCTCGCTCGCGTGGCGACCGCGCGGCGACCATTACACGCTGACGCTGTTCGGGCGGAACCTGCTCGACGCCACCGTGATCAACAACAGTTCCAGCCAGGCGATCGGCTATCCGACCTCCTACGGCCAGCCGCCGCGAACCTATGGCATCTCGGGCCGGGTGAACTTCTGACGGGAACAGCGCGATGAGCTTCGTCCGCAACGCGTGGTACATGGCGGCGTGGTCGCACGCCGTCACCGACAAGCCCGTGGCGGTGACGGTTCTGGGCGATCCGCTGGTGATCTTCCGGGCTGCGGACGGGACCGCGGGCATATTGCTCGACGTCTGCCCGCACCGCGCGGTGCCGCTCAGCATGGGAACGGTCAGCCAGGGGCATCTCGTCTGCCCGTACCGCGGGATCGAGCTCGACACGGCGGGCGTGTGCCGCAGAAACCCACATGTGCAGGGCTCGCCCGAGCGCTTGCGGGCGCGCGCCTTTCCGGCGGCGGAGCGGTTCGGCGGAATCTGGGTCTGGCCGGGCGACGCGGCGCTCGCCGACCCCGCGCGCATCCCCGATTACAGCTGGTTCGATTCGCCGGCTGAGTTCAGCACGCGTCGCGGCCATACGCATGTCTAGGCCGACTACCGGCTGGTGATCGACAATCTGATGGACCTCGCGCACGCCGACTACCTGCATCCGGGCACGGTGGGTCAGCCGGGCGCGGCGGAAGCGCAGCAGACATCAGTCGTGCGCGAGGGCGAGGTGATCGCGGTGAACACGATCTGGCCCGACCTGCCGCCCAGCGCGCTGCACCGGCAGGCATGGACGCGGACGCCGACGGTGGACAAATATCTCGACATGAGCTGGCGTCCGGCGAGCAACCTGCTGCTCGACCTCGGCATCATGGCCCCGGGGAGCCCGCGCGAGAGTGGCATCCGCACGCCGAGCGCGCATATCCTGACGCCCGAGACGGAGCGCTCCACCCATTATTTCTGGGCGGTCGCGCGGGACTTCGACCTCGGCAACGACACGCTGTCCGATCACATGTTCGCGATTATCGACCGGGCCTTCTCGCAGGAGGACAAGCCGATCATCGAGGCGACGCAGCGCAACATGGAGCGGACCGGCGCGACCTTGACCAATTTCACCAAGGGCGATGCGGGGTCGGCAATGGTGCGGCGCGAGATCGACCGGCGGATCGCGCTCGAACGGGCGGACGCGGGCTGACCTCGCCCTGCCCCGCCGCGCCTGCTAACGCCGGCGCGATGGCGGAAAGCGACGGAGCGGCACTGCGCGAGCAAGCGGACCTGATGCGCGGCGAGCAGGCGCTGGGCCGCTCGCCCGCGCTTGTCCGCTTGTTCGACTTCCTGCTCGACTGCGCGCTGGAAGGCAGGTCGCCCAAGGAGGTCGAGATCGCCGACCGCGTGTTCGCGCGCGCGGGCGAGGCGGCGGAGCAGGACGCGTCCGTCCGCGTCTATGTTCACCGCCTCCGCCGCAAGCTCGACGAGTTTTACGCCGGGCCGGGCGCGGCGCAGCCGGTGCGGCTGGTCATCCCCAAGGGCGGCTATCGGTTGATGCTCGAACGGGCGGCGGCGGAGCCCGCCCTCCCCGAGCCGGTCGACCCGCCCGCGCCGGTCGCGCCGCGCCGCCGACGAGGGTTGCTCGAAGCCGCGGGCGTGCTCGCGCTAATGGTGCTGGCCGCGCTCGTCGGCTGGGGCATGGCGAGCCGGGCCGATCCCGTTGACGCGCCGCTGCGGGAGGCGCGCGCCAACCCGCTCTGGTCCCCGACGGTGTCCGACTCGCGGCGATTGGTGATCGTGGTCGGCGATTATTACATCTTTGGCGAAACCGACGCGAATGGCGATGTCGCCCGGCTGGTGCGCGAGTTCGATGTCAACTCCGCCGGCGACCTCGAACGCGTTGCCGCCCGCCGCGCGGACCCGGCCAAGGCGGTCGATCTCGGGCTCGACTATCTGCCGCTGGGCGTCGCGAATGCCTTGCGGGTCGTGGTGCCGATCATCCGCCGCAACGAGCATGAATTGCGCAAGCCGCTGGTGATACCCGCCTCTCGGCTGACCCCCGACATGGTGAAGAACGCCGACCTCATCTATCTCGGCTATCTGAGCGGGCTCGGGTCCTTGCGCGACCCGGTGTTCAGCGCCTCGCGCTTCACCGTCGGGGGGACATATGACGAGATCGTCGACCTCAAGACCGGGCGGCGCTACATGGCGGGGACGCATCTCGATGCGAATGATCGGCGGCCGAGCGAGGATTATGCGCTGATCTCCAGCTTCGCCGGCCCGACCGGCAACCATGTGGTGGTGATCGCGGGAACGCGCGATGCCGCGCTGATGGAGGCGGCCGAGTTCGCGACCCGTGCCGACACGCTGGCGCGGATGACCGCCCCGCTCCATGGCGCGCCCGCGTTCGAGGCGCTGCTGGCGGTGGAGGGGCTCGGCAATGTCGGCCTGCGCGCGCGGCTGCTGGTCGCGGTGCCGCGCCCGCGCGAAGCGGACTGGTCGGGGCGGCAGACACAACCTTTCCCCGACGAGCTGGACGAGGGCACCGCCCCTGCTCGCTGACCCCTCGCGCAACATCGAACATGTCGACAAGACTTCCCGACTGAGCAAACAACAGACCGGCAAGGACTTGCCCCGGATCGCCGCGACTGTTTTCAGTATAATGACTCGTTCGACAAGATGTTTGACAGCCGCGTCGGTCTGATGCAAAGTATCATCATTCAGCAATCAGGGGGCGTTCCTCGTCATGACTTTCAGACCAATTCTTGCCATCGGGGTTTCCGTCGCGGCGCTGCTGGCGGCACCCGCGGGCGCGCAACAGGCGCCCGCGCCGACGGTATTGACCGTGCACCCGCTCCGCGGTGGGGCCTATTGGGTGTCGGGCGGGCGCTCCAATGCCGGGTTCGTCGTCGGCGACAAGGGCGTGGTGGTGATCGACACCCAGACCTCGCCACCCGACGGGCAGAAGCAGGTGGCCGAGATCGCCAAGGTCACTCGCCTGCCGATCAACACGATCATCCTGACGCACAGCGACCCCGACCATATCGGCGGGCTGCCCTCCTACCCTGCGGGCATACCCATCATCGCGCATGAGGACACGCGCGCGACCATCCTGGCGTCGGACGCGGACCCCAACGCGCCGCCGATGTACAAGCCGCTCTATCGCCTGCTCGCGACCAAGTACCTGCCGACCCACACGCTGGAGGCGAGCGAGTCGACGGTGATCGACGGCGTGCCGATGCAGCTGATCCACGTCGCGCCCGCGCACAGCAGCGGCGACGTGTTCGTGTACCTGCCCCGGCAGAAGCTCGTTTATGGCGGCGACATCCTCGTCAACGAGCACGACCCCTATCCGGTGATCCACATCGGCGGCTCGTCGGAGGGCTGGATCGAGTCGCTGAAGGCCATGCTCGCGCTTGACGCGGACCTGTTCGTGTCGGGCCACGGGGCGATGATGTCGCGCGCCGAACTGCAACAACGGCTGGATCAGGCGCAGCAGCGGCGCTCGCAGATCAAGGCGATGGTCTATGCGGGCAAGAGCCTGTCCGAGGTGGAGCAGGCACTGCCCGAGCCGGGCGCGAACGCCATGTTCCCCGACTTCGACCAGACCGTCTATAACGAGCTGCTAAAGGGCTATCCGCCCGCGGTCGCCCCGTGGGCGAACCTCGTCCACCATTGATCCGTGCTGCCCCCCGGTCGCCCATGCGCGACCGGGACGGCCTTTGCGATTACAGCGCCGCCGGGTCGGTCGGCGCGCTCCCCGGCGCGGTCAGCCGCCCTCGTCCTCGACCGGGTTGCTCAGCCGTCCGACACCCTCGACTTCCGCCTCGATCACCTGCCCGGGCTTGAGCCAGTTGGGCGGCGTCATTCGCGAGCCGACCCCGCCCGGCGTGCCGGTCGCGATCACATCGCCAGGCCGCAGCCGGGTGACGGTCGAGCAGTAGCTGATCAGCTGCGCGATGGAGAAGATCATGCGGCTGGCGGTGGATGCCTGCCGCCGCTCGCCGTCGACATAGCTGGCCAGCGCGATGTCGCGGTCGCCGATCTCGTCGGCGGTGACCACCCACGGCCCCATCGCGCCCGTGCGCCAGAAGTTCTTGCCCGCGGTGACGCTGTGCTTCTGATACTCGCGCACGCTCCCGTCCATGAACACGCTGTAGCCGTTCACATAAGCCATCGCGTCCTCGACCGCGATGTGCCGCCCCTCGCGACCGATCACCACCGCGATCTCCACCTCGTAATCGAGCGTTTCGGACACGCGGGGCCGGATGATCGGCTGGCCATGCGCCACCAGCGTATCGAGCGTGCGCTTGAAGATCACCGGATACGCGGGCACGTCCGAGCTGATTTCGGTCAAATGCGCATGGTAGTTGAACCCGGCGCAGAAGATCTGCGCGCCGGGGTCGATCGGAACGGCTAGCGTCACGTCCGCCAACGGAACCGTCTCCGATGACCTGCCGAGCGCCGCCTCGATCTCGCCCGACGTCATGCGGCTCAGCGTGAACGGCGCGGCGTCGGCCGGCCGGGGGACCCAGCCGCCGACGACGCGCACCACCTCGTCCACCAGCACGCCCTGCGCACAGGCACCGCCGCGTTCGACCTTGACCAGCTTCATCCGCCGTTCTCCCTAGAATTTCGGGAACCCGACAGCGCCGCCCGCGTCGGTGCTTTCCTGGTTGTTCTCGAAGCAGGAAGCATCGTCGAGCACCTGCCACCGCGGATCGGTCTTGCGCGCCCACATGTTAGTCTCGCGCACGGGCGCGGTGAATGCGTCTGGGTCCTCAAAGGTGAGGTCGATGCGCAGCGTGTCGGGCCCGGCGCGCTTCACCGTCCACATGATGTGGAGCTTGTCGCTGTGCGGCCACCGTTGCGAGGACAGGGCGGTGGTGCCCTTGATGCCGACCGTATCGACGTGCAGCGTGTCGCCTTCCCAATGGCCGATCGAGTGACCGTTATAGGTTGGCTGCAGGTTCGCCGGATGCCCGCGCCCGTCGGTCCAGATCACGATGGGGAAAGTGCTGTTCATCAGGAACGTCACTTGTCCCGGGGTCTGCACGATCTCGTCGGGGTAGAATTTCGACGTCAGCATCTGCGGCAGCCCGAACGGCAGGCAGCGCGCGCTGATGTCGCCCAGCGCACGACCTTTGGTCGCCGCCGCGCGCCGGTCGTCGAAGATCTTCTGGTAGGCGGGGGTGTAGGGCAGCGGCCAGGGCGAGAAATAGACGGGCGGGCGCTCATCCATCGGCCCGCGATTGGGCTCGAACGCGACACCGGGCTCGCCCGTCACCGAGCCGAGCCACAGGCCGGATATGTCGGGCTTGCCGGGATCACCCTGATAGGAAACGCCCGGCGGTGGCCAGCGCTCGGGCTCCGCCGCCGGGGCGGCGGCGGTTGCGCCCATGCTCGCCACTACCGACAGACCGAACACGCCCAGCGCGCGGTGCACCCTCATCTCACGTCTCCGAAAAACTGCGCACGGCTCGAAGGATCAGGAAGGCGCGCCGGCGATCTTGTTGCGCTCGCCCAGCAGCTTGCCATTGGCGAGTTGCACCGCGTCGATCGCGCCGCCATTCTGCCCGCTCTTGAGCGGCGACATGTACACCGTCACCTTGTCGCCCGGGCTCATCGAGCCCTTGGTGAAGCCCTGACGCCGCAACAGGCCGGGATTGCCGCCCTCGACGCTATACTTCAGCGGCTCGCCGCCCTTGGGATTGGGCACGACCATATAGAGCCAGGTGTGCGGGCTGGTCCACTGCCATTCCTTCACCGTGCCCTTCAGCACCACCTCCTTGGTGTGGTCGAACATGGCATAGCTATGGTGCGCGAACACCGACGCGGGCATCGCCGCCGCGATGGCGAGCGTAGCGAGAACAAGGGCCTTCTTCATCACAACTCTCCGTAACGACCGTGGCCGAATGCCGCCCTCAGGCCGAATGATCAATGAACGTAGGTGTCCGGATGGTAATCCGTCTTGGGCGTGCAGATGAACTCGCGCGGCTCCCACCGCGGGTCGTCCGACAGCCGGTAGGTCACGGTGGACACCATCGGCCTCGTATAGGCCGTCGGGTCGGTCAGCGTGACGGTGACGCGCAGGGTGCGCGCGTCGACGCGGTGGAGCCGCTCGCCGATCTTGAGGTCGTCGCTATGCGGCACGCCGGTCGCGTCGATCGGCTGGTCCTTGATGCCGATGACCTCGGTCACGAGGTCCTGCCCGTCGTAACGGCCGCGCGCGTTGCCGTTGGAGAAGCTCTCCAGGTCCTTCGCATCGGGAAACGGGTGACCGTCGAGCCAGATGCGGCGCACCGGCGCACCGTCGCGATACATCACCACCCGGCCCGGCGTCTGCACGATCAACAGCCCGTTTCGCGTGCCGGTCATGTAGCGCGGCATCCCCGGCGGCAGGCAGGCGGTGATCGGATCGTCCGTCCGCGTTCCCGCCGCCGCATCCGCAACGCGCTTGCGCCAGACCTCGGCATATCTGCCCTTGAGCGGCGGCGGCCACGGCCCCCAGCCTTCCTTGCTCTCGCCCGCAGCGGCAGGCGTATCGACGCGCATCCACACGCCGCTCAGATCGGGCGCCCTGGGATCGCCATACCAGCTGAGCTTCTCCGGCGACGACGGGGCGGGGGCCTGCGCCGAACCCGCGACCGCAGGCATGGCGAGCGCGGTCGACACGGCCAGCACCGATCGCCAGGTCATTGCCTTCAAGCGCGTGATCATCATCGCTCCTTGTTCCCGCCGCGTTCGTTCCATAGCCGCTCCACCATAGATCACCCGCGCCATCGCGTCAGCCCCGCTCCGGCGACATCGCCCGCTCACGGCGCGCGCGACCGATCGGCGCCATGCTCCGCAGCACGCCGTCACGCTCGAAAAACTGATGCTTCAACGCCGCCGCGACATGCAACGCGATCAGCCCCGCGAACAGATAGGCGAGCAGCACATGGCTGGTCCCGACACCGGTCTCGATCGCGTGACGGCTGGCGAGCGGCAGCTCGTGCACGACGCCGATGTGCGGCAGCGGCACCACGCCATAGAGCAGCGTGGGGATGTTGAGCGCGCTCGCCGACACGATCACCCAGCCGGTGAGCGGCATGCCGATCATCAGCAGGTAGAAGGTCAGATGGACCGCATGCGCCGCCGCCCGCTCCCACCGCGTCATCGTCGGCGGATAGGCCGGCGGCGGGTTAAGCAGCCGCCAGCCGAGCCGCAGCACCGACAGCGCGAGCACGGTGATCCCCACCGACTTGTGCAGCTGAAACAGCGTAAACCGGCTCAGGCCTTGCGCGCCGCCCATCCGCCAGCCGAGCACGAGATTGGTGAAGATCAGCGCCGCGATCACCCAGTGGAACGCGATCGCCACGACCGTGTAGCGCCGCGTCGCCGCCAGCCTCCGGCCGGCGACGCCGGAAAGCTCGGGGGCGATCGCGGTCGCCACGGGTCAGCCGCGCTTCGCGTTGATGTTGATCAGCACCTTGACCGCGAACGGAACCGTGTCCGGCCCCGCGAACTGGCCCTGGCCGACGCCGAAGACGTGCCGGTCTATGGTGGTGCTTCCGACCATCCGCGCCTGATTACCGGTGATGGCAAGCTGGAAGTTGAGCGCCAGGGGACGGGTCACGCCGCGCATGGTCAGCGACCCAAGCGCCTGATAACGACCGCCGCCCAAATCCTTGAAGCTCTTGGCGGCATAGGTCGCCTGCGCGAACTTGGCGGTCGCGAACCAGTCCGCGCCGGGCATCGCCTCGTCTTTGTCCGCCGAGCCCGTGCGCGCCGAGCTCATGTCGACCCGCACCAGCACGGAGGAGGCAGCCAGGTTCTTGGGATCGAAATGGATGTCCGCGCTCCAGCGCCCAAAGGCTCCGGTGAACGGCGATCCGCCGGCGCTGCTCTGGAACTGGATTCGGGACGCCGCCTTGTTGACGACCCAGGCCGGCGCGGTCGCCGCGACCGCTTGCCCGGCGCTGATACCCGCTGCGGGCACGACCAGCGCCAGCGCCGCCAGCCACCCCGTCCATCCGTGATCCAGCCGCTTCATACGCCTCCTACAGTGTCAGAACTTGACCGATACCCGCCCACCGAACGTCCGCGGCGGGGTGGTGAACGCCGCCACGATACCACCGAAAGCCACGGGTGCTGCAAGCTGGCGGGTGTTCTCAATGTTGCGGACGAACGCCGCTACCGACCACTTACCGCTTTGCGGGCCGAACGACACCTGCCCGTTCGTCGTCCAGCTCGCCCGCTGCAGCTGCTCGGTCGCATAGTCGAAATAGGTATAGCGGCTGGTCTTGTACTGCGTGTCCGCGGTCAACACCAGCTTGTAGTCGCCCACCGGCACCGTCTGCTGCCCGGACAGGTTCACCGACCAGGTTGGCGAGTTGTACGACGGCAGGCCGTTGCAGCTCACGTTGTAGAACGGAACCCGACCGAAGAACGGCGGCAGCGACGACGGCGTCACCGCGCAATTCGTGTACGGGTAGCCGAGCGCCGTGAAGGTGAAGCTGTCGTCCCGCGCATGGAGGTACTGGACGTCGGCGCTGATCTGGGTGGTCGGCGTGACGAGCACGCGCCCTTCCACCTCGACGCCCTTGATCGTCGAGCGGCCGATGTTCTGCGTATAGGCGCCCGGACGATTGGCCTGATCGACCGCGGCGTGCGCGATCTGCTCGTTCTGGTACTTCCACCAGAAGCCCTCGATGTTGAGCTGCACACGATTGTTGAAGAAGCGGTTCTTCGTGCCGACCGTGTAAGCGGTCAACGTCTCCGGCTGGTAGACCGCAGGAATCGTGGCAGTGGTGGGGTCGTTGACGACGGCGGTGTTGAACCCGCCCGACCGGAAGCCCTTTTCGGCGCTTGCATAAAGCAGCGAGGCCGGCCCGAGGTCGTATTCGACCGCGCCCCGCCACGTCACCTTGTTTTGGCTCAGCCGGTAGTTGAAGAACACGTCCTGGCGCGAGATCAGGGTGTTCGCCGTCGGCCCGGGGATCACCACGGGGACGGCGTAGGACGCGCTCTGCGTCAGGGGAACGGCAAACGGCTCCTGGGTGTAGAACGGCACCGCGGTCGGCAGGATCGCGTTCGGACAGGTGAAGCCCGCGCGGCACGTCTCGGCGATCGTTATATAGTGCGCGTTGAGCTGCTTGTTGTCCTGCGTGTAGCGGATGCCGCCCACCACCCGCAGCTTGGGCGTCAGGTGCGCGGTGAGGCGCAGGAACGGCGCGTAGGATTGCGTGTCCTGGATCGACGGCTGCCCGAAATTGCCGTTGTTGTTGCTCGTGATCGTCCCGACGTTGAGCTTGGAATCTTCGTTATAGTAGAAGAAGCCCAGCGTATAGTCGAACAGGCTCACCTTGCCCGCGAAGCGCGTCTCGACGCTGTACTGGATATCCTTCTGGTCGTTTGCGATCGGGAAACCGCCCGCTGGATTGAGGTTCACGACATGGTCGAACCGCACCGACGGGATGATCGTCAGCGTGCCGAGCGCCGTCTTCCATTCGATATCGGCGTTGGAGCCATAGAATGAGCTGTTCTGGTAGTTCCTGGGGAACGGATCGCGCGCGCGACCGGTCACGCCGCTGGCCAGGGAGGTGAAGAACGCCTGTGACGCAGGCGACGTATTGCCGTCCGCGCGCGAGATGCCGGTGGGCGCCACCACGCAGTGCGGCGTCACGCCTGGCGTGCTGGCGGTCGCCGCCGAGCAGGCATAGGTGTTGAGGAACGACAGGCCCGCACCCAGCCCGCCCAGATGCTCGTAATCAAAGGAAACCCGCGCGGTGAGGTTGGGCGTCAGGTTCGCCTTGAGCTGCATCCGCAACCCCTGGCTCTTGTCGTCCGAGCTGCCGTCGCGATTATACCCGCTGCGGTTGTTGATGATGCCCGAGATGCGGATCGCGCCCGTCTCGCCAAGCGGGATATTCTCCGCGCCCTCGACCGAGAGCGCGTTGTAATTGCCATATTGCACGATGCCATAGCCGGAAAGCTCACCCAACTTCGGCTGCGTCGGCAGGATGTTGATCGCGCCCGCGGTGGCATTGCGACCATAAAGCGTACCCTGCGGCCCCTTGAGCACCTCCACCCGGTCGACGTCGAAGAATGTCGTCGAGGTCGCGGTCAGCCGGCCGACATAAACGCCGTCATAGTTGAACGCGACCGCCGGATCGCTGGTCTGCCCCACCGAGAAGTTGCCGACACCGCGGATGAACGACGTCGTCGACGGACCGACATTGGCGATCGTCAGCGCAGGGACGAGTTCGTTCAGCCGTTCGGGCTGGGTGATGCCGTTGTTGACCAGGTCCGCGCCGCCGACCACGTTGATCGCGATAGCGGCTTTCTGCGAGCTTTCCGCCTGACGCTGCGCGGTGACGATGATGTCGCCGAGTCCGGTGGCATCGAGCTTCTGCGCCGCCGCGTCGGTATCGGACGAGCTTCTTGCGCTCTCGCCGGCGGGGGTCTGCGCCGTCTCACCCGCGGCCGCGGGCGGCTGCGAAGACCTGTCCTGCGCCGCGGCCAGGCCGGGCACCAACCATACCATCGCCACCGTCGTCATCAAGAACGCGCGCATTCCACTCCCCTCCTGTCGGGCTCGCCGCGTCGCTGCCGCCGGGACGGACAGTGATCGCGATCGGGCCGTTCTTGTTATGTCAGCCGTTATAGCCTGAAGACCGGCCCGCGCCATTGCCGAAGCGACTACAAATAGCGCCGGGTGATACTCCACCGGTATCGGATGGCGGACGCGCGCGAGACGCAGGCTTTTGCGGGCCCGGAGGCTGTGACGTCCGCACCGTGCTTGGCGATGATCCGCCTTTGGGGCACGCGCCGCCCTTGGCGTAGGGCCGATGCCCGCGCCCGTGTCGGGGCGCGTGGGGGCAGGTCGACCAGAGTAGGCGCGGCGCTACCCCGGTCGACCCGGTTCGATCAGTGGAGCGGGCTTTCCTCGACGCCGCGCGGACCCTTGCGGCGGTATTGCTTGAGCTCGCCCTCTTCCTCGCCCGCGATCAGCTGACGGTACATCTCTTCGGGGTCGAAATCGACGCCGATCGGGTTCTCCGCGAACGCTTCGGTGAAGAAGAACTCGCCCGCCTCCTCGACCGTGTCGCAATTGTCGACCTGACACTCGATCTGGTTGCCGTCCGGGTCGGCGTAGTAGAGCGAGGTGGTCGGGCCGTGGTTCACGCCCCAGACCGGCACGATGCCCGCTTCCTTCAGCCGCATGTAATTGCCGAGCAGGTCGCGCAGCGAATCGTAGGTAAAGGCGAAATGATGGACGCCCGCCGCGCCCTCCGGCTGCGGCGCGAGCCCCGGGATCTTGATCAGCGCGATGCGGTGATGCTCGTCGTCATAGGCGAGGAACGCGATAGTGGGCGATTCAAACGCGGGGGTCGCGTTGAGCACCGTCTTGTACCAGACCAGCAGTTCCTCGAACCGAGACGTGCGGAGCACCACATGCGCGAGGCGCGAGGGCGAGACCACGCCCGATGCCTTGGGCGCGGTGGATTGCGCTTGCTCGGGAGCCAGAGCGGTTGCCATCGTTCACTCTCCTTATTTGCAGTTTAACTCGTTCGCGAAGTCTAGCACAGGTTCTCCCCACGTGGGGATAGCAGATCGTCGCGCCCGATGCCCGACCATCATCATCGCGGTGCTTAGAAGTGAAACCCGACCGAGCCGCCAAAGGTGCGCGGGGTTCCCGGCACGATCGCGAGGCTGCTGGCGACCGTGACGGCCGCATAGGTGAACTCCTGCGTCAGGTTGCGGACGAACAGGTTGACGTCGTAGCGCTTGTCGGGCGCGGTCCAATTGATTGACAGGTCGATCAGGTGATGCCGGCCTTGGCGGATCGAGTTGTCCGCGAACATCGGGTAGGGCGAGTTGTAATGGTCGTTGCCGCTCAGCGAGAAGGTGCCCGCCTGCGTTTCGGCTGTATAAGTTGCCCCGAGCGAGGCGGAGACGGGCGGGGCGAACGCCACCCGATACCCGGCCAGGTTCTGGTTCTGGGCGACGACCACGCCGGGTAGCAGGTTGCCGTTCGCGTCCACCTTGGCCCGAGTGATGGTCGTACCGGGGAAGTTCACATATTTGGCGTCGAGATATTCGAAGCTGCCGCTCAGCAGCAGGCCACGGAACGGCGCAACGCTGAAATCCGCATCCACGCCGTTCACGCGCTCGCTCGCCGCGTTGAGCAGCACCGCGTTGCCCGGAGGCGCGGGCGGCGCCGCCGACCGGATCTGCACGTTCTTGTAGGTATAATGGAAGTAAGCCATGTTGAGCCGCAGCCGGCGGTCGAACAGCTCCGACTTAAAGCCCGCCTCGGTCGCGTACAGCAACTCGGGCTGCACCGGCGAGTTGATGAACAAATTGGCGTTGTACGCGCCCGACTTGAAGCCGAGATTGTGCGACGCATAGAGATGGATGTTGTCTCCAAGATCCTGCGCCAGCACGAAGCGGTAGGTCAGCTTCTGGAAGTTGAGCTGGGTCGGGATGCCGGGCTGAACGGTGGTGACGCCCGCCACGGTGGTGGTGAACGGTTCGCCGGGATAGGTCACGCCGCCGGCCGGAACGAACGGCATGGCCGCCGTGGGTACGCTGTTGGGGATCACCGCTACCGAGTCCGGCAAGCCGCCGAGCGGAGACAGCAGGCCCGTCAGCCGCTTGCGCTCGTTGGTGTAGCGCAGGCCGACCGTCAACCGGGTCGCCTTGAAGAAGCGGTAGGTGCCATCGCCATAGACGGAGCCCGACAGCGTCGAGGGATAGCCGTCGTTGCGGGTCGGGACGCCCGGGGCGCAGACCGTGCCAAGGCAGGTAACGGAGTTGTCGAGCCGCAACTCATTATGGTCGTCATAGTAGAACGCCCCGGCCACCCAGTCGAAGCGCGTGTCGGGCGAGGACTTGGACGTAAGCGTGAACTCCTGGCTGAACGTCTTGTTGTGCTCGTAAAAGGCGACATTGGCGGCGCTCTGCCCGGCCTTGGGCTGGCCCAGCACCGGCAGCCCGCCCGGAAACTTGGGGAACGCCGTGCTGGTCTGATAGCCGGTGAGGCTGGTCAGGGTGGCGAAGCCGTAATCCTGCTCGATCTTGAGCGTACCGATATAGATGCTGGTCGGCGATTCCGGCGTCAGCCGCGAGACGAACTTGTAGGGCCCGTAATAAGGCGTACCGTCCGCCGCGAGCGAGCCCGGTGCCGTCGAATAGGCATAGCCATAGTCGCGGTTGTTATAGTCATAAATGAAGCTGGCGGTGATCTTGGTGCGGTCGGTGGGCCGCCATTGCAGCTTGGTCTCCAGACCGTTCTCGTTCGTCTTCTGCGCGGTCTGCCCGTTGAACAGGTTCAGGCTCCAGCCATCCGCCTGCTTCTGGTGGAACAGAGCGATGTTCGCGGCCAGATTGTCGGTGAGCTTGGTCGACCCGTACAGGTTCACCGTCAGTGTGTTGTAATTGGCATAGCCGATCGACCCGTCCACCCGCGTCTTGTCGCCCGGGTCGCGCGTGGTGATGCCGATCAGGCCGCCGGTCACGTTGCGACCGTAAAGCGTGCCCTGCGGGCCTTTCAGAACTTCCACCCGGTCGATATTGTTGAACGCGGTGACGCTGGCGGTCGGATTGGCGAGGTAGAGCCCGTCGATATAGGTTGCGGTCTGCGCTTCGTTGAAGCCGGTCGACGGCGATCCGATGCCACGCAGATAGATGTTGTTGCCGCCCGCGGGCGTCACTACCAGGCCGGAGACGAGGCTGGGCAGCTGCAGCACATTGGTGATGTTATACGCCTTCAGCGTGTTGGCGGTGACCGCCTCGACGGTGGCGGTAACCCGCTGGAGGTTCACCGTGCGGCGGGTGGCGGTGACGACGATGTCCTCCAGCCCGCCCGACCCCTGCGATGCGCCCGGCCCCGGCAAGGCGGGCTGCTGGCCGCCGCCCGATGTTGGTTCGGACGCGCCCACCGCGCCCGTCGCATCGGTCACCGTGCCCGGCGTCGCGGTTGCGGGAGGGCCGGGCGGCGTCGCGGGCTGGGCGGTCTGCGCCATCGCGGGCGCGGCGATGAGCAGCGCGGTCGCCGACGCCAGCAACGCGGATTTGTAACGGATCGCCGTCATCAGATATCCTCCCTTTATGCTTTTGGTCGGGCGCGTTGCTCGCGCCTCCGGTTGATCCTTGATAACGACGCCCGGAGCGATGCCGCAAGCCGCAAGCCGCGCCCGAGTGATGCGAAATGTTGGTGCGTGTTGCAGATTTCACTGTCGTCGATCATGGCTCGCGAGCCATCGCAACCCGCGCTTTTCCGCTGTTTTCTGCGGCAATGGCGCGGTCTGGCCGGTTCCTTGCCACGCCCTGCCCTGATGCCGGGTAACCCGAGCCGCCAGGCTCCGCGTTGACGTCGAATAACGCCGGTAATAGTCCGGGACCGGAAGCAGGCGATGGCTGGCGCATGACCCGGTTCGCCTCGACGACGACATTGATTGGGAGAGATGCGACGTGGCCACCTACCTGAAGCGCGGCGCGAGCGCCGAGACCAAGGCGACCGCCGACCGCCAGGTCCGGGACACGGTGGAAGGCATCCTCGCCGATATCGAGACGCGCGGCGACGACGCGGTGCGTGAGCTGTCCGTCCGTTTCGACAAGTGGGACCGCGACAGCTACCGCCTGACCGATGCCGAGATCCAGGGCTGCATCGACCAGCTCTCGCGCCAGGACATCGCCGATATCGAGTTCGCGCAGGCGCAGGTGAAGAACTTCGCGCGGCTCCAGCGCGAGTCGATCCACGACATCGAGGTGGAGACGCTGCCGGGCGTGGTGCTGGGCCACAAGAACCTGCCGCTCAACGCCGCGGGCTGTTACGTCCCGGGCGGTAAATATCCGCTGCTCGCCAGCGCGCACATGAGCGTGATCACCGCCAAGGTCGCGGGCGTGCCCCGCGTCGTCACCTGCGCGCCGCCGTTCGACGGCGCGCCCGCGCCCGCGATCGTCGCGGCGCAGGCGATGGCGGGTGCGGACGAGATCTACTGCCTCGGCGGCATCCAGGCGGTCGCGGCGATGGGTCTGGGCACCCAGTCGATCGCGCCCGTCGACATTCTGGTCGGCCCAGGCAACGCGTTCGTGGCCGAAGCCAAGCGCCAGCTGTTCGGGCGCGTCGGCATCGACCTGTTCGCCGGGCCGACCGAGACGCTGGTGATCGCGGACGAGATCGGCGCGGATGGCGAGCTGTGCGCGACCGACCTGCTTGGCCAGGCCGAGCACGGACCCGACAGCCCGGCCGTGCTGCTCACCACCTCGGAGAAGCTCGCGCGCGACACCATGCGCGAGATCGAGCGGCTGCTCACCATCCTCCCCACCGCCGATCACGCGCGCAAGGCTTGGGAGTCCTTCGGCGAGGTGATCGTGGCCGAGGACGATGCGGAGATGGTGCGGATCGCGGACGAGATCGCCAGCGAGCATGTTCAGGTGATGACCCGCGACCCCGACTATTTTCTCGAGCACATGACGAACTACGGCGCGCTGTTCCTGGGCGCGCGCACCAACGTCGCCTATGGTGACAAGGTGATCGGCACCAACCACACGCTGCCGACCAAGAAGGCGGCGCGCTACACCGGCGGTTTATGGGTCGGCAAGTTCATCAAGACCTGCACCTACCAGCGCGTCACCACCGACGAGGCATCGACGCTGATCGGTGAATATTGCTCGCGGCTGTGCGCGCTGGAGGGCTTTGCGGGCCATGGCGAGCAGGCCAACGTGCGCGTGCGCCGTCATGGCGGGCGCAACGTGCCCTATGCCGGGGCCGCCGAGCCGAGCGCGCGCACGCTGGTCGACGCCTGAGCGAAAAGCTGGTGGCCGAGCCCCTGCCCCGCACGCCCTCGTTCCGGCTAGACGGTCGCCGTGCATTGGTGACGGGCGCGGGGCGCGGCATCGGGCTCGCGCTCGCCGCCGCCTTGGCCGAGGCGGGCGCGGCGGTGACGCTTGTCGCCCGCTCGGCGGAGGAGATCGAGGCGGGCGCGACCGCGGTCCGCGCGGCGGGCGGGCAGGCGGAGGCGGCGTGTCTCGACGTCTCCGACCTTGCCGTGACCGAGCGCTTCTTCGCCGAACGACCCGCCTTCGACGTGCTCGTCAACAACGCGGGCACCAACCGGCCCAAGCCGATGCAGGACGTGTCGGAAGCGGATTACGACGCGGTGCTGGGCCTCAACGTCAAAGCTGCGTTCTTCGTCGCACAAGGTTGCGCCCGGCGGATGCTCGCCGAAGGGGTCCGCGGCTCGCTGATCCATATCGGTTCGCAGATGGGGCATGTCGGCGGGCCGAACCGCTCGCTCTACTGCGCGTCGAAATGGGCGCTGGAGGGGATGAGCAAGGCGTTCGCGCTCGACCTCGCCGCCCACGGCATCCGTTCCAACACGATCGCGCCCACCTTTATCGAGACGGTGATGACGCGCCCGTTCTTCGCGGACGAGACGTTCAGGCAATCGGTGCTTGCCAAGATCAAGCTCGGGCGGATCGGCCAGGTCGAGGATGTGATGGGCGCGGCGGTCTTTCTCGCGTCGGACGCGTCCGCGCTGGTGACCGGGACCAGCCTCGTCGTCGATGGCGGCTGGACGGCGGATTGATGGCGGTGACTAGACCCGGCACCGCTCGCGAGTTCATGGACCTGCCCGGTGAACGGCAGGCCGGTTTTGGAGAGACTCATGCGTAAAGCTGCTACCGTTGCGCTCGGCCTGCTCGCGCTCGCGACCGCCTCCGGAGGACCGGCGACCGCCCAATCGACGGTGGCGGACCAGCAATGGCCGCCGGCGGGCGTGTCCTACCATGGTGACGCGGCCGCGCCCGACATTTCCGGCCTGTGGCTCGGCACGGTCATGGCCCCGCCCGGCGGTCTGCCCGCGAACAACGGCAACAAGACCGCGGATGGGCGACCGCCGCTCTACCTCACCCCCTGGCCGCTGCCCTACAAGCCTGCCTATCAGAAGATCGTCGCGGACCGCGCCGCCGCCACCAAGAAGGGCACCGCGCTCGGCGACATCGGCTCACGCTGCTTGCCCTTCGGCCTGCCGATGATGCTGACCAACAAGAATTACCCCGACGAGATCGTGCAAACGCCGGGTGAGGTGACGTTCTTCATGTACGGCACCTTTCCGATCGTGATCTGGACCGATGGCCGCGGGCATCCCAAGGACCTGAAGCCGAGCTACAACGGCCACTCGATCGGCTATTGGGACGGGAATACGCTGCACGTCGACACGGTGGGCATCAACGCAAGCACGCCCATGGACGGCGCGCGCGATCCGCACAGCGACAAGCTGCACCTCAAGTGGAGCGTCGAGCGGGTCGCGCCCGACGTCCTCCACACCCACATTACCTTCTACGACGACGATGCGTTCACCGAACCGGTGACCACCACCAACATCTGGGCACGCAAGAAGACGCGGACCTGGGAAGTGCTCGACGACGGCTCCTGCTTCGAGAACGCCAGCGCCTTTGCCGACAAGGCTCCCGAGCCGGGCTTCATCAAATTCTAGGACGCCTCGCGGTGCCCTCCGTCCCACGCTTTTCCGGAGAACAGGTCATGGAACAACGCAAGCTCGGCCGCACGGGGCCGACCGTGTCGGCGCTTGGGCTCGGCTGCATGGGCATGTCGGGCATGTATGGCCCCGCCGACCGCGCGGAGAGCATCGCCACGATCCACGCCGCGCTCGATGCGGGCGCGACGCTGATCGACACCGGCGACTTCTACGGCATGGGCCATAACGAGACGCTGATCGGCGAGGCGCTCAAGGGAGTGCCCCGCGACAGCTATCAGCTCAGCGTCAAGTTCGGCAATCTGCGCGGACCCGATGGCGCGATCATCGGCAACGACAGCCGACCGAAGTCGATCAAGAACTTCATCTCCTATTCGCTCAAGCGGCTCGGGGTCGATTACCTCGACATCTATCGCCCGTCGCGGCTCGACGAGGACACGCCGATCGAGGACACGATGGGCGCGCTGGCCGAACTGGTGCAGGCGGGCTATGTCCGCCATATCGGTCTGTCGGAGATCGGCGCGACCACGCTGCGCCGCGCCTGCGCGGTGCATCCGGTGTGCGACCTGCAGATCGAATATTCGCTCGTCACCCGCGGCATGGAGCAGTCGATCCTGCCCGCCGCGCGCGAGCTTGGCGTCGCGATCACCGCCTATGGCGTGCTCGCGCGCGGGCTGATCAGCGGGCATTTCCGCCCGGAGGAGGCGGGCGCGAACGACATGCGGATGCGTACCCCGCGGTTCCAGGGCGGCAATCTCGAGGCGAACCTGTCGCTGGTGGACGCGCTGCGTGCCCTGGCGGACGCGAAGGGCGTCAGCGTCGCGCAAATCGTGATCGCCTGGGTGCTGGCGCAGGGCGACGACATCATCCCCGTGATTGGCGCGCGTCGCCGCGACCGGCTGACCGAGGCGCTCGGCAGCCTCGACGTCAAGCTCTCCCCCGAGGACTTGGCCGAGATCGAGCGTGCCGCGCCCGCCGACGCGATCAAGGGCGGCCGCTACCCCGACGCGGTGCTGGCGCACATGGACAGCGAGCGCAGCGCCGCCTGACGGGTGCTCCGGGCGGCGTAACGAGAGCCCTTGCGCCCCTGGTGACACGGTTCTGTAACGGCGTTGGGGCGCGAGGCGGGCGGTAAACGAACAGCAGCGGCCCGGCCGGGCAGAAAAGATATGGGAGGGACGCCATGGCATCCATGCATTCGGTGAGCGACTGGCTTGCCCAGACAACGATGAGCGGCGCGATCGCGGACCGGTTCTGGGCGGTCCCGGTGCTGCAGAGCATCCACATCCT
The DNA here is from genome assembly GCA_964247225.1 of uncultured Sphingomonas sp. Lineage (GTDB taxonomy): Bacteria > Pseudomonadota > Alphaproteobacteria > Sphingomonadales > Sphingomonadaceae > Sphingomonas. The sequence continues at coordinate 19,600 of CAXTTU010000017.1, forward strand.
CGCGATCGGCATCGTGATGTCCTCGATCGCGCTGCTGGACCTGAGGCTGGCGGGCTTGCTCGGTCGCGAGCAGTCGATGCGCGACCTGACGCATCGCTTCTACCCGTGGATCTGGGGCGCGCTCGGGGTGCTGGTATGCACGGGGCTGTTGCAGATCATGGCCGAGCCCGCGCGCGAGCTGCTCAACTGGATATTCTGGACCAAGATGGGGCTGATCGTCGGCGCTGTCCTGTTCACCGCCCCGGTCAGACGCCTGCTGGAGGATTGCCGCTTCCGTGACCTCCCCGCGGGCAAGCGCGCGATCGTCCGCAGCTGCGCGCTGCTGTCCCTGCTGCTTTGGGTGATGGTGCTCGTGTGCGGGCGCTGGATCGCCTATGCCGGCGCACCCGCCTGAGAAAGGGGCCAGGACCATGAACCTGTTGGATTTGTGCACCCGGCTCGAAGCGACGAGCGTCGCCACCGCCATCTCCGAGTCGGAATGGATGTTCCCGACGATCGAGACCGTGCATGTGCTCGCGCTGACGCTGGTGATCGGCTCGATCGCGATGCTCGACCTGCGGCTGCTCGGCGTGTCGTCGCGCAATCTCAGGGTGATGCAGCTGTCGGACGAGACCCTGCCCTGGACGTGGATGGCGTTCGTCGTCGCGGCGATCACCGGAACGCTGATGTTCGTCTCGGCAGCGACAAAATATTATGGCAACGTGCCGTTCCGCATCAAGATGGTGCTGCTGGTGCTCGCAGGGCTCAACATGGCCGTGTTCCACCTCGGCGCGTGGAAGGCGGTGCACCATTGGAACACGTCGCTGCCGACGCCACGCGCGGCGCGGATCGCCGGTGGCCTGTCCCTGCTGTTCTGGATCGGCGTCGTGGTCGCGGGCCGCTGGGTCGGCTTTGTCAGTCAGGGCGGGTTCTGAGCTGTCCGGCGTGGCGCCCCTGCCCGTCGTGTCACGCGCCGCCCGCATGGTAGGGGACGCCCGCGCGGTGGCACCAATATTCCCATGTCCGCCCGATCGCGTCGCCGGGCGTTTCCGGGCTGAACGTCCTGCCCGTCGCCGCGACCTCGCCGGGAGCCAAGTATTTCACCCCGCCGCCGAGCGCGAGCGCGTTCTGCAGCAGCCTGGCCTGGGTGTTGAGCATCACCGCCGCGATCACCGCGACGCGGATGGACGGACCCGCCGCGACCGCGCCATGCCCGCGCATCAGCACCGCCGCGCCCTGCCCGAGCCGCAGCGCGAGGTCGCGGCCCATGTCGAGGTTCACCACCATCAGGTTCGTGTCCGACCCGAACCGGTCCGCGATGTCCCACACGGGCACCGTCCCCCCGATCATCCCGCCGATGTGCGACACCGGGCGCAGCGGAACGCTGGAGATACCGAACGGAATGATCTCATGGCTGTGGTCGTGGACCACGGAGCGGATGTCGGGACGCGTCTCATAAACGGCGGCGTGGATGAAGCGCTCGACATAGGGGCGTCGCCCGCGCGGATCCACGGGCGTACCCGCCGCGTCGAACTCCATCAGGTCGTCCTCCGTGACCAGCGCGGGCGCACGCGCGCGCGACATCAGGAAGTGGGCCGGGCGGACCGGATGGCGGCAACTGACATGGCCGAACGAGTCGATCACGCCCTCGTGGGAGAGGATTTGGTTGGCCGCGAGCAGGTCGTCCACCGCGGTGGCGAGCTCGTCGCGTCTGTCTGCTCCGGTCCTGGTCGTCATCGCCGATTTCTCCCCCAGCCTTTCGCCACTCTCCACCGCGGCGCGGACATAACCGCCGTGCGCGTTCTCGGCATCACCGGTCAAGAACAGCCATCGCTCGCTGCGCTGGCCGAACGCTATAGACCAGTCTGATCCTCTCGGACCCTTTGACCACCATGACAGCTACGCTCGACACCACCGACCAGACGCTCGTCGCCTCGCTCGACATGCTCAGCACGCGGCTGCGCTGGCTGTCGTCCTGGACGATCCACAACGCCAACCACCTGCGCGAGAGCCGCGACGGACTGAAGGTCGGCGGACATCAGGCGTCGTGCGCGTCGATGACCGCGATCATGGCGGCGCTCTACTTCCACGCGCTGCGCCCGCAGGACAAGGTGGCGGTGAAGCCGCACGCGGGGCCGGTGCTCCACGCGATCCAGTATCTGCTCGGCAACCAGTCGCTCGACCAGCTGCAGCGTTTCCGGGGGCTGGGCGGCGCGCAAAGTTATCCGAGCCGCACCAAGGACCAGATCCCCGTCGACTTCTCCACCGGCTCGGTCGGGCTCGGCGTCGCGATCACCGCGTTCGCCAGCCTGGTGCAGGATTACCTGATCGCGCACGGCCAGCTGGGCGAGGCGGACGCGGGGCGGATGGTGGCGCTGATGGGTGATGCCGAACTCGATGAGGGCAACATCTACGAATGCCTGATCGAGGGGTACAAGCACGATATCCGCAACTGCTGGTGGATCGTCGACTATAACCGGCAGAGCCTCGACCACACCACCGCCGACCGCATGTTCAACCGCTTCGACGACATTTTCGCGACCTGCGGCTGGCGCGTGCTGACGCTCAAATACGGCAAGGCGCAGCTGGCCGCGTTCGCGAAGCCGGGCGGCGTGGCGCTCAGGGGATGGATCGACAACTGCCCGAACGTCGACTTCGCCGCGCTCACCTATCGCGGCGGCGCGGCGTGGCGCGAGGCGCTGACCCGCGACATCGGCGCGGAGCCGGGGGTCGCCGACCTGCTCGCCAGCCATGATGACGACGCGCTCGCCGCGTTGATGACCAATCTCGGCGGGCATTGCATCGAGACATTGGTGGAGGCGTTCGCGGCCGCCGCCGACGAGACGCCGACGCTGTTCATCGCCTATACGATCAAGGGCTATGGCCTGCCCTTCGCGGGGCACAAGGACAACCACGCGGGGCTGATGAACCCGCGCCAGATCGAGGGGCTGCGCGACGAGCTCGGCATCGCGCCGGGCGACGAATGGGCCCCCTATGGCGGGCTCGGCGACAATGCCGCCGCCGCGCTCGACGCGTTCGTCCACGCCTCCCCGCTGGCGATGCAGCCGCGCGAGCATCGCGCCGCCGCGGTGCCGGTGCCCGCGGTGCTGCCCGTGCCCGAAGGCGCGGAGCAGTCGACGCAGG
>CAXTTU010000018.1:0-21514 GCA_964247225.1 uncultured Sphingomonas sp.
GTGACGAACTGTCCGTACATGTCCTCATCGGGCGTCAGATCGACCGTCAGCGCCTCCAGCTTCAAGGTGAACTCGCGCCAGTCGGTCGGCGTCGCTTCGTCAAGCGCCCATATCGCCTGGCTGTGCTGCGCGCTCAGCGCATCCCAATGTTCCTGTGAGATACCGCTCGGCGAGTTGTTCAGCGCGTCGCGCGTCGCGATGTAGCGAGCGTGGGCGGCGGCGAACGACGCGGAACCGGTCGGGGCGGCCAAGGCCGGGACAACGGCCAGCATCGGGACGACGGCAAGCGCGCCGAACATGGCGCGGCGGGTGCTATTCGGGTTGTCCATGGTTCAGATCTCCAGCCCGGCGAAGCGTTCGGCTTCGGCGTTCAGCATGTCGTTCCAGCAGTCGGTTTCGCGCCCGCCACCCTTGGCGATGCGGTATTTGAACGCGAAGACTGCGGCGTCGGGCGAGGGTGTCGCCATCAGCGCGTCCTCGGCGGCGGCAAGTGCGTCGTCGAGCCGCTCCACCTCGGCGTCGTCCGCTCCGGCGAGCGCGGCGGCAGCCACCGCGCCCTTAGCCATGCGCCAGTTGTCGCGCACCCTGCCCCACGACTTGGGACCCGCGTCACCCGGCACCGACAGGCTGAACGCGAACACCGCGTCCTGCGCCCGTTTGCCCGCCAGCTTGAGCAGGATGCGGAGCGCCTTCGACGCGCCCACCGCTTCACCCTCATCCTGCAACTGCAGGTGTGGCGGGAGCTTGCCGGTGTAGCGATCCGTCACGACGAGCGGGTCGGGCTGTCCGAAGCCGCGCCTGGCATCACTGTCCACTGAAAGCCACGCGCCGAGGTCATACCAGAGATGGACCCACGCCAGCGCCAGGCCCGGCTCCGTGGCGAGCGCGTAAGCGTCGGCGAGCGCGTCGCGGATGAAGGTCGCGTCCACAGTGGCGCCGTCTGCATGGCGGTCGACTACCACCTGCAGCTTGTCGGCGAGCGACGGCGCGTCGTGGACCCGTGTGCCGCTCAGCCGCTGAAGCGTGTCGTGGCTCGCGTCAGCCAAGCGGTCGATTTCACCCTTGTCGGTCGCCGCGTCGAGCTCGGTCATCTGCTCGCGGTATTGCGAGAGCAGCGCCCGGAAACTGCCTGGGCCGCTGTAGCGGTTCGTGACGGTGGTCGTGGTCGCGCGACTGGACGCGCCCGTGGTGGGCAGATTATGGATCATGCTGATTCCTTCATGGCGGCGGTAGAAGCGGGGCGGGTCGCCCAAGCACTCAGTGCAGGATCGGGACGGGCTGGCGCGACACGACGTCCGCGACCGTGGGTGCCTCGTCTTCAAGCTCCCGCTCCCGCTCGTGGGCGCGCATATACTCGTCATCGGTCGCGCCGATGCGGGTCCACACGTCCACCAACCCGTCATCAGCGAGGCGCGCCTTGATCCACGCGGACCGCGCGCCGTCGAGTTCATCCCAGAGCGCGCCGAGCACGGTGTCGCCGTCGGTGGGCTCCTGCACCGGCTGCCACTGGCGCGCGGCGACGGCCATCTCGCGACGGACGCGGACGGTGCCGAGCTGCCCGCCAACGGTGTGCGCGTGGCGAAGCACCGGGCTGCGGGCGGCGATGATGTCGAGCGCCGCCGTCATGGCATGACAGGTGTTGATCATGCCCGCGATGGCGCGAACATCGGCGCTATCGGCCCAGCCGGTGGGCGCAGGTTGATTGCCGACCAGCGTCAGCACGGGGGTGGCGACGACGGGCGCGGTGATGGTATGGGCGGCGGTAGCCATAGTCGATCTCCTAACGATCGGTGATGGTCAGGCCGGGCTTGGAGGGCTCAATCTCCTCGCCCGGCCATCTCTGATACTTTCGGTATCAGCATTGTTGCTGGCGTTCAAGCACTATTTGATGCTAAACGTATCACGATGATTTCCCCGGATCAGTCCCGCGCCGCTCGCGCTCTCTTGGGGTGGTCAGCCCAGGACGCGGCCGATGCCGCGAACATCGGCATTGCCACGATGAAGCGTTTCGAAAGCGGCCAACCTGTCCAACCCGGCACCCTGACCGCAATTGCGGACGGGCTAACCGCCGCCGGCGTCGCGTTCATCGACGAGGGCGAGAAGTCGTGGAGCGGGGGAGCCGGAGTGCGGCTGACCGGCCTTCCGCGTCCAGCCGCTAACGCTTCCCGCTGATCGCGACGTCCGTTGACTGATGCACGGCGACGTGACAGTCCCTGCACAGCGCCCGCATATAGCGCCACAACGTCCGGTCCGGGTGACCATGGGGCAAATCATGATGCGCGTCTTTCGAGGACTGCTTGGCGCATCCCTGACAAATTGGGTGCGCGTCCAGGAACAGGCCATTACGCTTCTGCCTGCTGTTCGGCGTCGTCGTGCGCGGCTTTGCTCGCCAATCTCTGGGATTGCTCATCTCTTTTCCCCTCTGGCGTGATTGCCGCCTCTCCTTTCCCTTAAAATCTCTTAGTCCGTTGACGTGACCGCGCCGCACTTCGCGAGTGCTTAATCCGCATTCACTCGATCAGTGCTTGTGTTTTGTCGATATTAGTCGTAATCGCGGAACTGGTTGAACAAGCCCGGCACCGGGGCGCTCGAATTAGCTGGATTGGCTAATGACGCGTTCTCAGGCTGCTCTCGACGTTCCTTTCCACAGCTGCGGCATCACTGGAAGCTTCGGCGCTTCCATTGCGGTGTCCATGTCCCCGCTGGGCAATCGCTGAAATGGCGAGCGACCCCACCCAGCTGCTCGCCAGCCTCGCCAACGCGGGCGCGACGACGGGCGAAGCGTTCGCGCAAGGGCAGAAGGACTGGGATACTCATCAAACGGCGATCCAGCAGCTCGCGACCGGCGCGCAACAACAGCAGATCAACGACTTCGACCTTACCGCCGCGCGACAGAAGCAAGCGCAACAGGTTCAGTATCAGCAGGACGAGGCGGACTATAACGCCGACCCGACGCCCCAGAAAACGATGGCGATGGCGACCAAGTACCCCGATCTCGCCGACACCTACTTCAAAGTCGCCAAGGCCAAAGACGACTCGGTCAAGGACGCGGATACGCAATGGCTGGGCAACGTCCTCTCGGCGGCGAACGGAAAAACGCCCGACCTCGCGCTAAAGCTGCTCCAGCAGCGCCAAACGGCTGAGCGCGCGGCGGGGCACGACACGTCCAATCTCGATAGCATGATCACCGATGTGCAGTCCGGCGCGCCCGATGCGCTGAAGACGCTCAAGGCGAGCCTGCTTCCGCTGCTCTACGCCCACGCGGGCGCGGACAAGTTTGCCGAATGGGCGGGGAAGGACGGGAAGGACGACAACAAGCCCTATACGCTCGACGCAGGGCAGGTGCGGTATGACGGCAATAACAACGTCGTCGCGCGCGGCGATTCAAAGTCGGACAAGCCGGAATATATCTGGGACAGCGAGCGCGGCCAGTTCTTTCTCAAACCCGGCACGGGAGGAGGTGGTCAAGCATCTGGCGGCGGGGGCGTGTCGGGTGGAAGCGGCGCATCCCCTACCGGTCCGGCGTGGAAGGTATCGCAACTCGCGCCGCTGGCGGTCAAGCTCGGCGGTCGCGTCACGTCGGGATTGCGGACCCCTGAGCATAATGCCGCTATTGGTGGGGCCCCCAACTCTCAGCATCTTGCCGGAACCGCGATCGATGCAGTTTTCCCGAAAGGGACATCGGTAGCGCAGGTCCAGGCCGCTTACGACGCGGCGGGCGCGCCCGTGAAAGTGATCCACGAAAACGCGGGCGACCCGCATTCGACTGGCGATCATTTCCACATTCAGGCCGTTCATGGTGGGGGTGGCTCGGGCAGCGGCGCGTCCACCCCCGTGTCATCCGGCGGTTATCCATCGGTGGTGACGGTCGCCCAGCCCAAGCAGAAGGATGCCCCGTCCGGCTATCGCTATAAGGGCGACGGCTCGCTCGAAGCGATCCCAGGCGGGCCAAAGGATATCAATTCCAGCGGACTCGATGCTGACACTCTGTCGCAGATGGCGGATCAGTATCTCGCGGGCGACAAGTCGGTAATTCAGGGGCTCGGACGTTCGGGCCAGGGCATCAACAATGTCGCCAAGCTTCGTGGGGTAATCGCTCAACACGCCAAGGCCCAAGGCCTTTCAGGGCGCGACATCGCCGCGCAAATGGCGGACTTCACCGGCGTTGTGGCGGCCGAGCGAGCGACTGGAACGCGTACCGCACAAGTCGAGTTAGCATCGACCGAAGCGCAAAAGCTCATCCCTCTGGCGTTGCAGGCGTCGGCGAACCTGTCGCGCACCGGCTGGCTTCCGTTCGCGCGCGCGCAGCAGGCGATCCGCAACGGCACGAACGATCCCAACCTGCGGCGCTTCGTCGCGGCGAACACGGCGCTCGTGAACACCTACGCCCGCGCGGTTTCGCCTACCGGTGCTCCGACCGTGGATGCGCAAAATCACGCTCGCCAGCTGCTCGACACTGCATATGACCATCCATCTTATGCGGCGACCGTCAATCAGATGCAGGCGGAGATTGCGGCGGCGCGGGCCGCACCGCGCGATGTTCGCGCCAACCTTCGCGCGTCTGTCGGAGGCGGCGTCGGGCGTCCCGCTCCCGCCCATAGCGGCTTCCGCATCCTCGCGGTGCGCCCGAAATGATGCCTCCGCAATCCAATCAGGCGTTGGCTCCGCAGCCGGTTGATCCCGATGCGTTGGGCTCAGGCGGCGGGACGATGGTCTACACCGTCGATCTCGGCAACGGGCACGTCATGGACATTGAGGGGCCGAAAGGTGCGACCCCGGAGCAGCTTCAGTCGGTTGCACAGCAGCAAGGCGGCGGCGCCGCTCCCGCGCAACCCGCCGCCATTCCGCCCGCGAACTACGCCACCACTCCCAACGAGGTTCAATTCAAGGACGACCCCAAGTACGTCGCCAGCCGTATGTCGCCCGAGGATTACTCCACGTACAAGCAACTCCTTCAAACCGAAAATGCATCGACCCTACGACGTTTTCTTGCTTCCAAGGGGTTCGCGGGCAAGGCCGGTATCGAGCTAGACCACTTCGTCGCTGCACGCGACAAGGCGCGTAAGATAGGTGCGCCAGTTTCTTATGACCCGGCCTATGAATTGCCCAAGCCGATTACTGATGAAACCGGTGCCGTAAATGCTGGCGCGCGCGGCGTGGCAGACGCCCTCACCAGTGGGACCTTCGACGAAGGCCGGGCCGCGATTGACGCGGTGAACCCATTCAGCGGTGCGCATGGGCGCGAGAACATCTGGAATGGCAAATCGTTCGGCGACTCCTTCAATGCCAATCTCGATGTTGAGCATGGACTTGTCCAAGGTGATGAGGAAACTCATCCGCATATGCGTCTGGCCGGCCAGCTGCTTGGTGGGCTCGCGCTACCTGTTGGCCTGGAGAAGGCCGGGGTGACAGCTTCGGTCGAAAGTGTTGGGCTCGCCGCCGGGCGGGATGCGCTCCGCTCGGGGCTGTCCATGCCGGAAGCGCGCGCGATCGCCGCGCGGGCCATGACGCGCAGGATCACGACCGAAGGGGCGATCTACGGCGGGGCTTATGGCGTGGGTTCGGGGGATACTCCCGGCGATCGCCTTTTCGGCGGCGTGACTAGCGCGGCAATCGGCGGCGTCGGCGGCAAGCTGTTTGGCGCTGCCAGCGAGAAGATGGGCGCTCGTGCAACCGTGGCCGCGACAGCGCCACTCAGCGAGGCGCAACAGGTCGGGGCGGCGGCGGAACGTCAGGGCATCAAAATCCTTCCGCAGGACGTCGGCGGTCCCGGGATCGGGCGAGCGACCCAGGGGGCGGCACAGTCTCCGTTCGGCACTGGCACCGTCACGCGAGCTGCCGGGCAATTGCGCGCCTCCTTTCAGGACCGGGTGGGAGCGCTGGCAGGCGACGCACCCGCGCCGGTGGACGCCGGTAACATGGTCGCCGCGCGCGCAGAGCAAGCGGCCGAGCAGCCGCGTCTAGCGGCGGAGCGCACCAGCGGAGCAGTAGAGGGCGCATTGGGCGCGCCGGTTGATCAGACTGCCGCGGGGCAACTCGTTCAGCGGGGCGTCTCGCGTTGGATGGACGACACACAGGAGCGCGCCACCGCTCTCTACAATCAGGTCCCGATCGCCGGGGATCGCCCGGCTCAGCTCGGCAACACCCGCCGCCTGCTGAACGACTTGAACACCGAATGGCAGAGCAACCCGCAGCTCGGCGCGCTCTTCGCCAACGGTCGCCTGTCGAGCTACCTCGATGCGCTCACGCCTAACGTCCGCCAGACGGAAACTGGCCTGCTCGACGCGAGCGGCAAGGCGATCACGCGCGACGTGACCGAAGGCGGGAATCTGTCGTGGCAGGATCTGCAAGACTTCCGCACCCGCGTGGGCGACATGCTCAACGATCCCCGGCTTTCCGAGAAGATCGCGCCTCGACAGTTGCGCGCGCTCTACGGCTCGCTGTCGTCCGACATGGAGGCCACGGCACGTGATGCGGGACCCGAAGCGATGGCCCGCTGGCGCCGCGCGAACAACTATTACGACGGTCGCATGAAGCGGATCAACGACACGTTCTCAATGGTCCTCGGCGACCGTCGCGACAGGACGCCGAACGAGGCGTTCTCGGGTCTTCAGTCCATGTTGCGCGATGGCTCGACCGGCAACGCGGCGGCGTTCATGCGCACCATGCGTTCGATGCCGCCGGAAGACGCAAATGCGGTCCGCGCAACGATCGTGAACGGCGCGCGCGGTGGTCGCGAGTTTGATTCGGATGCCTTCGCGAAGGCATGGGGCGGCTTGTCCGATCGGGGCAAGTCGGCGCTGCTTCCGCAGCCTGGAATGCGCGTGATGATGGACGACGCGGCCGGTCGCGCGGCGGCGGCCAGTCAGAACCCATTCGCCGGGATGAGCGGTGAGCAAGTGTTCGGCAAGCTGGAGGGCATGGCGAAATCGAAAGGCGACTCCGCCCGCTTCGCCGCCACGATGAACGGGCTGTCGCCGGATGAAGCGTCGGCGGTGCGCTCCACGTTCATCCACATGGGCGGGCAACCAACACCCGGCGCGCAGAATGCGGAGGGAAATGGGTTCAGCATCGCCCGGTGGCTCACGCATTGGAACACCATGACGCCCCAGGCCAAGACGGTGCTGTTTGGCCAGGGCGAGATGCGCGCCGCAATGAACGACCTTGCGACGGTAGCCGACAGGGTCAAGGGCTCGGAGCGTCTGGCTGGCCATAGCAACACGGGGGCGGTGAACGACTTCAACAAGACGACCGGCGGCCTTTATGGCGCGGTTGCCGCGCTCGTCACGGGACACCCGGTCATTGCGGCCGGGTTGGCAGCTCCAGCTGCGTACCAGAAGCTCAGCGCCAATATTCTTACCTCGCCGCGATTGTTGCGCTGGCTGACCCGCGTGCCTCAACAGGCGGGCGTCGATGGGCAATTCGGGTATTTGTCGAAGCTCTCGACGATCGCCGCGCGGGAACCCGCCATTGCCTCCCAGGTGCTGGGGCTTCGCGACTCCCTGCGCTCGGCGATATCACAGCCCCCTTCTTTCGCAGCAGCCGCCCAAGGCGCACCCCCGCGGGGCAGTCTCAAGGCTCAGCCGGGGTCTGCAGCGAACTGATGCCCCACGACGACGTTTCCTTGCCTGCCCCGACCGTGAGCCTATTCGCGATGGGGCCCGGATGGTCGCGCGCCCTCCGGCTCGCGTCTGGTCAGCGTCACCAAACGCTGGTGTGGCTGGCCGAAGCACTGGCGCAAGCAAGCCGCCAAACCTGCCCCGCGGCTTTTGTGGCTCTGATTTCTGCCATTCCGGATGGAGAGGAGGACGTGCTCGATAGCGGGTGCGATTTCATCTTCGTGGTCTACGAAGCTGCGATCGGGCTGGGGTGCGACCCGGCAAGCGTTCGCCTTCGCCCCGTCAACCTGCACTCCTGACCGCCAGTCGGACGATGGCCCGGAAGCCTGCAAATAGAGAGCCAAATCAGGCGGGACGGTTCCAGCCTGGAGTGAGCGGCAACCCTGCGGGCAAGCCGGCCGGCACGCGCCACAGGATCACGCGAGCGATTGAAGAGCTCCTGGAAGGTGAACACGAAAAGCTGACCCGGAAGGCGATCGAAATGGCGCTGGGGGGCGACGGCCCCGCTCTCCGCCTCTGCCTCGAACGTCTCGCCCCAGCCCGCAAAGATGCGCCGATCTCAATCGAACTCCCGCCAGTCCGCAGCGTATCTGAAGCGGTGGAGGCGTCTGCGTCGGTGTTGGCTGCCGTGGCGGACGGGATGATCACGCCGGACGAAGCGGGGCGAGTTATGGCCCTGCTGACGGCGCATCGGTCCATCGTCGAGGTCGGCGAATTGGAGCGGCGTATAGCCGCACTCGAAGGCAAGGAGAAGGCGGAGTGACCAGTCTCGCGGGACGCATCGTGCGCTTGGAGGCGAGGATGATCGCGCCGCCGCCGGATAGCGCCGCCATCAGGCAGGACGCGGCTTGGGTGATGGAGAAGCTGCAGCGCATGGCGAACGCGTTCAGCCCCGCCGACGCGGGGTTAGACGGTGCCTGCCTCCTCCGGATGTCGGCGGCCAAGCATTTAGCGTGGGTAGGACGCTTCGCACCCGAGCGCGCCGACCTGGGCGCGATCATGGCGGCTCATTTCCCGCACGGGGACGCGCGCTAATGACGATGACGAAAATGCAAGGCAGGTTGTCCCGCCTCGAAGGAGCCGCGGGGTCAGGTGATCCGGTGCCCAGGATCATCCTCACCGACGCCGGTCAGGACAGGCACGCGGCGATTGCAGAGGCGGGGCTGAAACCTAACGAGCGACCGCTTGTCGTCGTGTTCCGCTAAAGACGCACTAGCCGTCGACTTCGCGGTCTGGTCGGCTAAAACCCCGCCCAAGGGGGACGGGTGCATGGAGACCACGGCGAACCGCAGCGCCTACGAACACGTGCGTCGTGCGGCAGCGGAGCGCAATCGGCTGGACGGCGGTGCGACAGCCTCGCGAGGGCAATACGATCGAGTGATGGACGAGGTCGGGAAAGCGGCAGTCCAGCACGCGCTGGAAGCCGGCGTCGATCCGGATTACGATCTGGATAACCTGATCGAGCGAGGTGCATCACTCGTGCGAGATCTCCACACAGCGCTCGGCGGTAATGAGCGAACGGGCGCAGACCGGCAGCTCGTGTGGGTGCACATATCCAGCCCGCTTGAGCGTGTTCGGCAGGATCGCTCGCCGGTGATGGACCGCATTTCCCTAGAGTGGATCGTGCAGGGGTATCTTGACCTGCCCTACCGAGTGCCTTCTCTCGATCGATTGTTGGTCGACGTGATGGTCGCGCTGGAGATGTTCGCCTTTGCCGACGAGGCAAGCGGCAACAAGGTCATGTCCGGTGGCGGCCCATCTCCGCTCAAGCTCCGTCCGATCAGGTCGTTTGTGCTCGGCCAGGTGAGCAATCTCGTCGTGGCGGGGATCATCGGGGCGCTCGCATACGCGGCGAGCCTGCTCGGGATATATCCAAGCTCGTGGTTGCCCGGGACGTGTGTGGTGCTCGGGCTATTGTATCTGCTTCTGTGCGCGGTCGCTGTCGTGATGTTCCCCAGATATTGGCTCGCGGCGACAAAGGCGCGCAAGCTCGCCCTCGCCCTGATCACGCAAATGACGGGGGTGTATTCGGAACTGAATGCCCATGGCCCTATCAGCAGCCGCCATATCGAGCGTCGTGCTCAAGAAGCCGCGTCGGTCGGGATATCTTGGCCTGCACCCCTGTTCGCGCTGCTCGACGACATCAACGCCCGACTAGGCCGCTTCTGACTTGCTGCTCGGGCCAAAGCACATCGGCACTGCTGCCGATACCATCAGGTATCGCCGAGGCGACGGCGAAGCCTGGTCATGGCACCTGAGCGTGCTGCCAGATGGGCCGCATAGCGGAGCGGCATGCGCGTATCCTTCCAGCCGCCCTCATTGCAGATCGAAGGCAGGTCCTCTCCCGCTGCCGTGAGGTCCTGCGCCAGGCCGACCCGGAAGCTGTGACCGGTCACCTGGCGTGACAGCGCCTCATAATCGATCACGTGCTGGCCGCCGTCGATCAGCCGCATCGCCTCGCGGACGGCGACGCGCACGACATAGGTGAAGCCAGTGCGCCACAGGCGATCACCAATTGTGCCGTGCCCGTTGATGCAGCGGATCAGGGGCGTCTCTGGGCCAACGTCGACACCGCGCTCCGCCAGCGCCGAACGCCATTCGCGATAGTAGCGCATGGTGCGCAAAGACAACAGCTTGACCGTGCCTTCACCGTGCTGGTCGGTCTTGGACGACGGGATGGTGAAGAACCCCTGCCCGTCCTCAAGCTCATGCACGTGCCCCATATCGGCTGCCCGGTACTCGTCCCCGCGGCGGCCAGTGTCGCCGCCAAGCGACAAAATGAAACGCGAGCGCACCTCTCGGATTGCGGTCTTGGGCTCAAGCGCCCTCGTCATCCGTTCGATCGAGAACGGCTCCGGTTCGTCGTCAATCTCGATCACGTCGCCGCGGCGGCGAAGGGGCGCAACTTGGCCATGAGCACTGCCCCGTTCACGCGCAGCCCTGCTGATCTCGCCCTTCACCAACTCGCCCGTCGTCGTGTTCGGGCTGCCGGCGATCCGGGTCACGAAAACGCAGACATTGGACAGCATACGCTTGATTGAGTCCGGATGCCGACCGCCGCCAAATGCACGAAGGTAATCGCGCACCTGGCGGGCTGTCGGCGCGAACGGGTCGGCGCTGTTGCACGCGCACCACGAGAACCAACGACCGAGGTCGAGGCGCAGGCAACGAAGGGTGTTGGCGGCGTGGCCGTCTACATATGCTTCCAGATTGTCGCGCCGGTCCTCATCAAATCGGTAGGCATATTGGTTGGGCACACCGATCGCGCGCAGGCGGGCGTGGAAGGCGTCCTGCTCGGCAGGGGTAAGCGGGATAGTGGTCGTCATGTGCTCCTCCTCGGAATTGGCTCATGACGAACCCTTGTAGGATGGAGGTCGGACGGATCGAAGCGACTTTTTTCTAGTCGATGGATCGGTGCATCAGCACAGTGGATGATCAGAGCGCCCCATGCGCCGCAGCCGCGACGGTGATGATCCTTTCAACGCCGTCACGGACTTGAGCTGCCACAGCGTCGGGCGGTCCGCTGAGGATGAACTCGACGGAGGCCCTGGACTCCAGCGCTCGCGGCCCCTGTCCAGGGCTATACGATGGCTGCGGCCAATGCGTCCCGCCAACAAGCCGGCAGACCTGGAGGTGCCAGTTGATCGCTCCTCGTGCTTACCCCGTGATTGCTACACATGAAAAAACCGGGCCATCTCTGACCCGGCTTTCGCCCGCAAACTCGCGGAAAACCGTTGGCGCGCCCGGAACGATTCGAACGTCCGACCCTCAGATTCGTAGTCTGATGCTCTATCCAGCTGAGCTACGGGCGCGTGGGAGTGCGGCCTCTAGCGGCGGCGGGGCGGACGCGCAAGCCCTGTCCTGAGCATGTCGAAGGACCCGTCCTGAGCTTGTCGACAGAGGCGTTGCGCGCGTTTTCGCGCCCGCCTAGACGCTGGCCATGCGTCGCGCCCTCCCCTTGCTACTCTTACCACTGGCGGGATGCGCGGGCGCGGACCGGAGCTATCCCTCGCTGCTCCCGCGCGCGATCGAGGGGCGCGGGTTCGCCGAGCCCGCCGCGGCTCCGCCCGCCCCGGTTGCGGCGGACCCAGCGCTCGACGCCAAGATCGCCGCGCGAACGAGCGCGCTCGCCACCAGCGACGCGGCCTTCACCAAGTCGGTCGCCCGCGCCGCCACGCTCACCGCCGCCGCGCGTAGCGACAAGGCGGGCGGTGAGCGCTGGCTGTCCGCGCAAACCGCGCTCGCCGACCTCGACGCGCAGCGCGCCGCGACGAGCGACGCCGCGAACGCGCTGGAACAGCTCGCCGCCGACCGCGCCGCCGCGCTCCAGCCGGACTATCCCGCGCTCGACCAGGCCCGCGCCCACGCGCAGGCGCAGCTGACCGCAGAAGCGCAGCGCATCGCCGAGCTACAGGCGACCCTGCCGCAGGGGTAACCGGTCAGGCCGGGCGGGCAATCCGGTACAGGATATGCGCGGAGCGGATCGCCGGGCGCGAGCGCCGGGTGGTCGAAGTCCTCGTCCGGGCAGCGCGTCATCCCGAGTCGCTCCATCAATCCCCAGCTCCGCCGGTTGGCGGGCACGGTGATCGCGGCGATGCTCGGCACGTCGAGATTGTCCCAGCCCCAGGCGAGGCTCGCGCGCGCGGCCTCGATCGCGTAGCCCATCCCCCAAGCCTCGCGCGCAAGTCGCCAGCCGATCTCAACCTCGTCCTCGATTGGCGGCTTTCCGGGCTTGAGCCCGCAGAAACCGATGAATGCGCCATCCGCTTTGCGCTCGACCGCCCAGAAGCAGAAGCCGTGCTCGCGCTGGCACGCCGCCATGCGGTCATAGGCGGACCGCGCCTCTTCGTGCGTGGCGAGCGGGCCGAGGTAGCGTATGACGTCCGTATCTTGGCTCATCGCGTAAAACGGCGCGACGTCCTCCTCGCGCCACCCGCGCAGGATCAGCCGCTCGGTCTCGATCACGCGCCGAGCAACCGCGCCGCGTGCGCCGCATGGTAGGTCAGCACGCCCGAGGCCCCCGCGCGCTTGAACGCCATTAACGTCTCCAGCACCAGCGCGTCGCGCTCGCCCGCGCCGGCCGCGACCGCCGCCTCGATCATCGCGTATTCGCCCGACACCTGATAGGCAAAGACCGGCACCTCGAACCGCTGCTTCACGCGCGCGACGATGTCGAGATAGGGCAGCCCCGGCTTGACCATCACGCTGTCCGCACCCTCGGCGAGGTCGAGCGCGACCTCGCGCAGTGCTTCCTCGGCGTTGGCCGGGTCCATCTGATAGGTCTTCTTGTCGCCCTTGAGCAGCCCGCGCGAGCCTACGGCGTCGCGGAACGGGCCATAAAAGGCGCTCGCATATTTGGCGGCATAGGCCATGATTTGCACATTGTAGTGCCCGCCCGCCTCCAGCGCCGAGCGGATCATGCCGACGCGGCCGTCCATCATGTCGGACGGCGCGATGATGTCCGCGCCCGCCGCCGCCTGCACCGCCGCCTGCTCGACCAGCACCGCCGCGGTCTGGTCGTTGAGGACGTAGCCGCGCTCGTCGAGCAGTCCGTCATGCCCGTGGCTGGTATAAGGGTCGAGCGCGACGTCGGTCAGCACGCCCAAGTCGGGCACCGCGTCCTTGATCGCGCGCACTGCGCGGCACATCAGATTGTCGGGGTTGGTCGCCTCGCGCCCGTCATCGCTGCGAAGCTCGCGCGGCGTGTTGGGGAACAGCGCCACGCACGGGATGCCAAGCTCGCGCGCCTCCCTCGCGCGCGCGACGATGCCGTCGAGCGACCAGCGCGACACGCCCGGCAGGCTGGCGATCGGCTCCTCCGTCCCCCGCCCTTCGGTCACGAACAGCGGCCAGATCAGGTCGGCGGGGGTCAGCACGGTCTCGGCATGGAGCGCGCGGCTCCAGGCGCTCGCGCGGGTGCGGCGGAGGCGGAGGGCGGGATAGGCGGACATGGCGCGCGACATGGCCGCGCGCCGGGCCTCGCGCAAGCGCGTCAGGCGACCGGCTTGAGCGCGCCCGCAGGCTCCTTCACCGCCGCCGTCTCCTGCTCGCTCTCCGGCGGGACGGCCAGCCGCCCCTGCCGCCACGGCCCGTAGCGGTAATATGCTGCCGCGAGCAGCAAGTTGGCCGCGCTCCCCAGCGGAAACGCCCACCACAGTGCGTCCGCGCCCAGCGCCGGTGCCAGCGCGAGCGCGAAGCCGAGCCGCACGGGGAACAGCGCCACGAACAGGATCGCGAGCGGTCCCCACACCGCCCCGTTCGCGCGCACCACGCCGAACAACACCATGGTCGCGCCGAACAGGATAAAGCTCCACGTCGACAGCAGGCTGATATGCGCCGCGATGGGGATCGCCGGGCTGGTCGCGCGCACGAACAGGCCGAGCACCGGCCGGTCGAACACCATCACCGCCGCGACCAGCACACCCGTCATCAAGACGTTGTAGACGAGGCCCGAGCGCGTCACCTCGGCTACCCGGTCCCACTTGTTCGCGCCGATATTCTGCGCCGCCATCGAGCTGACCGCCGCGCCGATCGCCAGCGCGGGCATCTGGATATAGGCCCAGAGCTGAAAGGTGATGCCATAGGCCGCGACGGTGGCGACGCCCTGCCGGTTGACCAGCCCCATCATCGCCAGCCCGGCGACCGACAGCACGATCATCTGCGCTCCCATCGGCACGCCCTTGCCCACGATCAGCCGCACCAGCGACGCTTGCGGGATCAGGTAGCGCAGCTCGTGGCCCTTGAGCCGCAGCGGAAGGTCGCGCAGGTGGACATAGGCGGTGATCGCCACCACCGACACGACGTTGGCGATCAGCGTCGCGGTCGCGCTCCCCGCGATGCCCATGCGCGGGAACGGGCCGATGCCGGCGATCAGCAGCGGGTTCAGCCCGCCGTCGAGCAGCACGCTCAACCCCATGAACCACAGTGGCGTCAGCGAATCGCCCGTTCCGCGCAGCCCCATGAAGATCAGCACGGTAATCATCGAGGCGGGCAGCCCGAGAAAGATCACGCGCAGATAGATCTGCGCCTGCGGCAGCGCGTCGCCCGGCGTCTTGAGCGCGGCGAGAATGTCGGGCGCGAACACCCAGCCGAGCGCGGCGACGACGATCGCGGCACCGACCACCAGCCCGATCGCCGAGCCGAACACCCGCCGCGCGCCCTCCACATCGCGGCGGCCCCAGCTCTGCCCGATCAGGATCGTCGCCGCCATGCCGAAGCCGAACACCGCGCCAAAGGTGAGGAACATGATAATGTTGGCGTTGGACGTCGCCGCCAACGCGCCCTCGCCGAGAAACCGCCCGATCCAGATCGCGTTGATCGAGCCGTTGAGCGACTGGAGCACGTTGGAGAACAACGTCGGCAGCGCGAACGCCAGCAGCGTCGGGCCGATCGGGCCGGTGGTGAGGTCGCGCTGGCCGGGGCGGGTCGTGGAACGAGTTGCGGTGGAACTGGTCATCGTTGCCCTACCGTCGTCATCCCGGACTTGTTCCGGGATCCAGCGTTGTACGCCTGTTGCGCTGCACGACGCCCGTACCACGCTGGACCCCGGCACAGGGCCGGGGCGACGGCTGAAGAGTATTTCATCCCAACCGCGCCAGCGCCGCGCTGAGCCGGTCGGCGTCCGCCGCCTTTTCCGCATGATCGCTGCGCGCCTTGTCGACCGCCTCGGGCTTGGCGCGCTCGACGAAGCTGGCATTGCCGAGCCGGGCGGCGAGGGAGACGCGCTCCTTCTCGGTCGCCGCGATCGTCTTGAGGAGGCGGGCGCGTTCGGCGGCGAGGTCGATCACGCCTTCGAGCGGGAGGACGCAAGTAGCTTCATCGACCACCACCTGCGCTGCACCGTCGCCGGTCGCCTCTCCCGCCGCGAGGTCAACGCGTGCGAGCCTCGCCAGCGCAGGCGCGTTGCGCTCAAGGCGGGCGAGCGTCTCGGCCCCCGCTCCCCGTGTGTGCATCGGAAGCCGGGCACCCGGAGGCACGTTTAGTTCGGTCCGTGCCGCGCGCACCTCGCTCACCAGCCGGATCAGCCACTCGACCTCCGCCTCCGCCGCCGGGTCGAGGCTGCGGGCGTCGGGTTGCGGCCAGCGGGCGACGATGAGGTCGTGGTCGCGTTGGGCCAGCGCGTGCCATAGCTCCTCGGTGATGAACGGCATGAACGGGTGTAGCAGGACGAGGACCTGATCGAGCACCCACCCCGCGACCGCGCGCGTCTCGTCGCCGATCTCCCCTTTGATCAGCTCCAGATACCAGTCGCAGAACCGGCTCCACACAAACTGGTACACCGCATTCGCGGCCGCGTCGAAGCGGAGTTCGGCGAGCGCGAGGTCGACCGCTTGCACGGTGCGGACCGTCTCGGCGACGATCCACTTGTTCACCGCGAGTTCCGCGCGCGGAGCCTCGATCGTCGCCGCGCCGCCGATGCCGTTCGCCTGACAGAAGCGGGCCGCATTCCACAGCTTGGTCGCGAAATTGCGATAGCCCTCGACCCGGCGCTCATCCATCTTGATGTCGCGCCCCTGGCTCTCCATCGCCGCCATGAAGAACCGCAGCGCGTCCGCGCCATAGCGGTCGATCAGCCCGAGCGGGTCGACGGTGTTGCCCTTCGACTTGGACATCTTCTGCCCATCGGCGGCGCGGACGAGGCCGTGGAGGTACAGCGTGCGGAACGGCACCTCGCCCATGAAGTGCAGCCCCTGCATCATCATCCGCGCATCCCAGAAGAACAGGATGTCGAACCCGGAGATGAGCACGTCGTTGGGGTAGCGGCCGTGAAGTTGGCGCTTTTGATCCTCCCCGTTCACGGGGAGGGGGACCGCGCCCGAAGGGCGTGGTGGAGGGGGGCTAGCCGGGTGCGCACTCCCCGAACCCCCTCCGTCGGCGCTACGCGCCGCCACCTCCCCGTCCCGGGGAGGAGCGCCCTCCTCCGGCCAGCCAAGTGTGGCGAAGGGCCACAGGGCGGAGGAAAACCACGTATCGAGCACGTCGGGGTCTTGCCAAATCGGATAGACGTCGCGGATTGACGTGAACGCGCCCTCAGCCGCCGCTCCGCCTTCTGACTCGACGATCTTCCAATCAGCGCCGAGCTGCCGCAAGTATTCGCGCACCAGTGTTTCCGCGCTTTCTCGGCTCTCTGCAACGAAACTTCGTGGAGGCCGTCCGTGGGTAGCGAAACCGCCGCTTTCAAGCTGCTCAAAATCCAGACCATACCAGGCCGGTATCCGGTGCCCCCACCAGAGCTGCCGGCTCACACACCAGGGCTGGATGTTCTCCATCCAGTTGAAGAACGTCTTCTCCCACGTCTTCGGCACGATCCTGATCCGCCCCGACCGCACCGCCTCGATCGCGGGCTGGGCCAGCGTCTTGGCGTCGACATACCATTGGTCGGTCAGCCACGGCTCGATCACAACGCCCGAGCGGTCGCCGTACGGCGTCTGAATGGCGCGCGGCTCGACACATTCGAGCGCGCTCTCCGCCTCCAGCAGCCCGACGATCCGTCGCCGCGCCTCGAACCGGTCGAGCCCGACCAAGTCGGCGGGGACGCCGCCGCAATCGACGATCTCCCCTCGCCCGTCGAGCATGTTGAGCATGTCGCGCGCCTCGATCCCGGCGCGGCGCCCGACCTCGAAATCGTTGAAGTCATGCCCCGGCGTGATCTTCACCGCGCCGCTGCCCAGCGCCGGGTCGGCATGTTCGTCCGCGACGATCGGGATCAGCCGCCCGGTGATCGGCAGCCGCACCTGCCGGCCGACCAGCGCCGTGTAGCGCGCGTCCTCCGGATGCACCGCCACCGCCATGTCGGCGAGCATCGTCTCGGGCCGCGTCGTCGCGACCGAGATATGCCCCGACCCGTCCGCCAACGGATAGCGAAGGTGCCAGAAGCTTCCCTGCACCTCGCGCGTCTCGACCTCCAGATCGCTGATGGCGGTGCCGAGGCCCGGGTCCCAGTTCACCAGCCGCTTGTCGCGATAGAGCAGCTCTTCGCGGTGAAGCTGGACGAACACCTTGAGCACCGCGGCGGAGAAGCCCGGGTCCATCGTGAACCGCTCGTTGGCCCAGTCCATCGAGCAGCCGAGCCGACGAAGCTGCTGCGTGATCGCCCCGCCCGATTCCGCCTTCCACTCCCAGACATGCTCGACGAACGCCTCGCGCGGCATGTCCGTGCGCTTGACACCTTGCGAGGCAAGGTTGCGCTCGACCACCATCTGCGTTGCGATGCCCGCATGGTCGGTGCCGACCACCCAGCGCGCGTCCTTGCCCTGCAACCGCGCGTGGCGGACGAGGATGTCCTGCAACGTATTGTCGAGCGCATGGCCGATGTGGAGAGAGCCGGTGACGTTAGGCGGCGGGTTGACGATTGTCCACGGCTCCGCGCCGGGGCGTTCGGGGCGGAACAGGCCGTGCTCCTCCCAATGCGCGTACCAGCGCGCCTCGATCGCGGCGGGGTCGAAGGTCTTGGGCAGCTCGCTCATGCGCGCCCGTGTAGCGAACGCGCCCGGGGGCTCAAGGGGCGAGCGTCACGCCGGGCTTATCTCCCGTTCGTGCTGAGCGCAGTCGAAGCACCGCAGAGGGCGGTACGCTTGCCTGTGCTTCGACTGCGCTCAGCACGAACGGATTAGCGTCGGTTCTGGTCGGCTATTACCGCGCCGACCCGGTGATCCGCGCGATCTCCTTGGCCACCATCCGCTCCACCATCGGCGGCAGGTTGGCGTCGATCCATTCGCGCAGCATCGGGCGAAGCATCTCGCGCACCATGCCTTCGAGCGTCCCGTCCGCGCCCGGTTCGGGCTTGACGAGCAGGCGGGACAGCTGGTCGAGCGCGCCGCGTGTCGCCTGCGCGGCCTCGGGCGAGACGATCGGTTCGGGCTGGCGGGAGGCGGCGGCGGGCATGGCGGAGGTCGTCCTGACGGGTTCGGGCGCGGGCGTTTCGTCTCGCGTCGGTTCGGGTTGGCGTTCGATGATCGGGTCGCTGAGCTCGAGCACCTCGTCATCGTCGCGCGCCAGATCGTCACGCGTCACATCGTCACGCGGCGGCGGGGCCATCGCCCGCCCCGGACGCCGCGCACGCCCGGGCGCGGTGTCGCCTTCCTCGGCGATGATGCGTTTGATGGAGGACAGAATCTCCTCCATCGACGGCTCGGCGCTCAAATCCCCCATTGGTGCCACTTCGTCCCCCCTGCCGGTCTAGCGCCCCGGCCTGTGCTCACCTGTGGTAAGATGCTGGCCGCTGTCAACGGGGGTATCGAGCAGCGGGTCGAGCGGGCGCGTAACCTCCGCCCCCTGCGCGGGCGTGTTAACGGTGGAGGTGCCCGCGCGGTTCGGCCCCTCGTCGCCGACGCCGAACACGCGCCGCCGCACGCGCCCGTAATTGTCGAGCGGATTGTAGAGCGGCCCGCCGTCAAGCCCGAGGTCGCGCGCCTCCGCCCGGCCCATCGCCGCGAGCAGCGCGAAGCCTGCGACATAGGCGTCGCGCTGCGCGGTCACCAACGTCACCTGGCTGTTGAGCAGCTCCTGCTCCGCGTTGAGGATGTCGAGGATCGTGCGGCTGCCGACGCTGTTCTCCGCGCGCACGCCCTCGAGCGACAGCTTGTTGGCGTTCACCGCCTCCTGCGACGAGGCGATCACCTCCTGCGAGGAGCGGTACACCGCGAACGCCGCGCGGGTCTGCGCGACGACGCCGCGCTCCGCCTGCGTCACCTGCTCGATCGCGGCGAAGCGGCGGTCCTGCGCCTGGCGCACCTGCGCTGACAATGCGCCGCCCGCGAACAGAGGCGCGTTGAGCGCGAGCCCGACCGTGCCCGACAGCGCCCCCTGCTGGCCGACGCGCACCCCTGTCCCCGCGGCCAACGTACCGAGGTAGTTGTAGTAGTTGCCGCCCACCACCGCGCTGATCTGCGGCAGCCGCCGCGCCCGCGCGGCGCTTACGTCATAGCCGGTCGCGTCGCGCTGCTTCTGGAGCGACAACAGCGTCGGGTTGTCCTTGAGCGCGACCTCCACCGCCGCGTCGGGCGCGGTCGGCAGGTTGGGGAGCGGCGGCGGCGGCTCCAGCGAGCCGGGCGGGGTGCCGACCACCTGAACATAGCCCTCGCGGCTGCTGATCAGGTTCGCCTGCGCCGACTGGAGCTGCGCGCGCGCGAGGCTGAGCCGTGCTTCGGACTGGGCGACATCGGTGCGGGTCAGGTCGCCGACCTGGAACCGGTCGCGCGTCGCCTGCAGGTTGACGTCGAGGACGCGGACGTTCTGCTGGTTCAGCGCGACGATCGCCTCGTCGCGGATGACGTTCATGTACGATGCGACGACGTTGGTGAACAAGGTCGTCTCGGTGCTGCGAAGCCCGATCTGCCCCGCCGCGACGCGCGTCTCCGCGGCGCGGATATTGCTCCGCACCAGCCCGAAGGTGAGCAATGGCACGTTGACGGTCGCCGAACTGGTCGCCTGCCGCTCGGGCGAGGTGATCGAATTGGCGGTGCTGAACGGCTGTTCGACGACCCCCGCCGATCCGTTGAGCGAGGGCAGGCCGGACGCGCGCGCGATCGGCACCGTCTCGTCCGTCGCCCGCTGCGCGGCCTGCGCGCTCGTCAGCGTCGGGCTGGTCGCATAGGCCTTGGCGAGCGCGTCGCGCAGCGTGTCGGCACCGGCGGGCGGGCCTGACACAAAGAGCGGGGCGGCGAGCAGCGCTCGCGTGAACATGACCGAGCGGCGCATCAGAACTGAAACGTCCGCGCGCGCGCGAAGCCGGGAAGCGAGACACATTCGGCGTCCGCGAAATGCTGCAGACCGAACCCGTGCGCGCTGCGGACGCCCGCCGCGAGCCGGCCCACGCCCTTGTCGTCGAGCCCGGTCACCAGCCGCCCGCCGATCACCAGCTGGTCGATTAGCGCCTGCGGCAGCTCCCCCACCGCGCCGTCGACGACGATCACGTCATAGGGCGCGTTCGCCGGGTGCCCCGCCTCCAGCGGCCCCTCGACCACCGTCACCGTGGGTGTGCCCGCGAGGTTGGCGCGCGCCTGCCCTGCCAGCACCGGATCGACCTCCAGCGCGATCACATGCTCGACCAACGAGGCGAGCACCGCCGCCGCATAGCCCGTGGCCGCGCCGACGAGCAGCGCCCGGTCGCTCCGACGCAGATAGGCTTCGGTGAGCAGCTTGCCCGTCGCCATCGGCGTATTGAGCAGCCGCCCGCGGGCCAGCGGGATCGCGCGATCAACATAGGCGGTGTCGCGCCGCTCGGCGGGCACGAACAGCTCGCGCGGCACCCGCGCCATTGCCAGCACGACGCGATTGTCGCTGACGGCCGTGGTCCGCAGCTGGCTGGTCACCATCGCCTCGCGCATCGCGTCGAAACGTCCCCTGTCGATCATCGCTTGGTCCATGCGTCCCCGTGACACAGCTGTTTTACTAAAGCAACACACGTCGCCCCTGCCCCGCTCTCTATCCCGCGCGCGCGGGCTCGCCAAGCGGGCCTCGGCTTGACCGGGCGAACAAATCCCCGCATGGCGCGCCGCCTTGGCCCGATGGCGGAGTGGTGACGCAGAGGACTGCAAATCCTTGCACCCGGGTTCGATTCCCGGTCGGGCCTCCACCTCCTCAGACTCGCTCCGGCGCGTATTCGACTCGCCTCGCCGATATGGGGCGACTCGCGAGGAACGCGCGATTCGCGTGTTCGTCGGGGCGGGATGCGAGCCAAGCGCCTCCGTTCCTCCCTGATCGACCGGATCGTGTTCGACGATGAGCGCGAGACATTGGCGGTATGGTTCCGCAACTCGCGCCGACACATCTACGAGGGCGTGCCCCGCGCGGTGTACGACGCGTTCGGCAAGGCGAGCTCGGCGGGGCGCTTCTTCAACGAATGCGTCAAGGGCCGCTTCCCCGGCCACCCCGACCCGGCGGTGAAGCGGTAC
>CAXTTU010000019.1:0-20719 GCA_964247225.1 uncultured Sphingomonas sp.
GCACGAACTTGACATTGGCGAGGTCGGCCGGCGTCGGCAGCGAAAACGTCGTGAAAATTGCCGGCGGCACATGCGCAAGTTCGCTCTGGTCGGCGACGTTACCGGCCCAGACCGCAAGCGCGGAGTTAAGGCGGCGTTTAACCGCCTCGGGCTGGCTGGCCTCGCGCACCAGTCCGGCAAGGTAGAGGTTGGGCCGCAGGCCGTGAAATTCGGCTGGCGGAAAGGCGCCGCTTACGAAGCTGCCGCGCATCAGCAGCGGCCGGCGCAAGATCTCGTTGATGACGCGGCGCGGGTTGAATGCGAGCTTGCCGGCCTCGGAGAGATGACGCTGAACAAGCTGCTCGACCGCCAGGCTATTGAACGGAAACAAGGCATGGCCGCGGGCCGAATAGCCGAACGCGTTCAATGCCTCGACTTCCTCTTCGGTCTGCGCCTCATCCTGCCACGGCGGCAGCCAGTCAGTCAGGCCTTCACCGGCACCACGTCGGTCGAAGCGCTTGCGCAAGCCGTCGTCGCCCCAGCGCGCAGCATTGAGATACGAGCCGACCATATCAACGACGGCAGCCTTGATCTCGTCATCGCTCTGCTGCCGGTTGCCGATCACCCAGACGCGCTGCGCGCGGGTCAGGATCGTGTCACGCGACGCCAGATAGCCATCGGTGAGGGCGAGCGCGGTCCGCATCGTCGCGCGGACCTTCTTGCCAGCATAGGCTCCCTCCTGGACGCAGACTTTGAGCAGGACATCCTGGATGCCGGAGAGCGCCGCGAAATCCTCGACCAGCAGGACGAGGTCCATATCGTCCTTCAGCAGAATCTCGCGGACACCCAGGATGATCTCCTGCAAGGTGATCCCGCCCGTGCTCTGCTCGAGCTGAAAGACATTGCCGATCGCGGTATCGACGATCCCATTGAGCAGATCGACCGCTGCCTGCCGACGTCGCGCATCCGAGACCGCAAGCTGCGTCTGGTAATAGGTCTTCACCGACAGAGCGGCATTGTTGAGGTCGATCGCGTCCGGGAGGATCAGGTCGTCGGCGAAAAATTGGGATTGCGTCTCATCGCCTTCCGCCCCGTCTTCGCGGCCCTGAAGCGCGCGTGCGACCACGCGGGCGAGTACCGTCTCGTCGAAATGGTCCTTGAGCGCGGCGTCGCCGAACAGCTTTGGCAGCGACTGCGCATGGCCGATCAGCGGGCGCAGGTCGGCCGCACGATCCTTGTGCTCGCGCGCCTCGACCTGCATCGCCTCGGCGCGGCTGGTCAGGGCATTCTCGATCTGGGCGCGGAACAGCACGACCGCCTTGCGCTTGTCGACCTCGGCGACGGCCCGGGTAAGGTCGGCGCGCGACTTCTCGAAACGCGGGTCGCCCGCTAAGGGCTCGAGGATGAGCTCGACCACCTTGCGCAGGCTCGCGCTCTTGGGAATGCGAATGATGTGGAGACGCTCGTGCTTCGGCGACCGCTGCAGCTGCGCGTCAAGCCAGCGGATGATATGCGACTTGCCGATCCCTGAGGGTCCGGTGATCGGAAAGAGCAGATATCCGCCCGGCACATCGTCGGAGAGGAACGCGTCGAGGAGTTGCTGCTCGGAAGCGGGCGCTTCGATGTTGGTGCCCGCGTTGCGTGTCGTGAGTTGCGAAGCTTGGTGGACCGCCAGCAGCACGGAAACGTCGGCGGTCTCCGCCTCGTTCTTGATGCAGGCATTCACCTGGTCGGCGTCGGGCCAATATTGCTCGAGCATCAGCGCGCCTTTCTCGTCGGCGTCGGCGCTGGCGCGACGTGCGAGACCTCCCGCCACGTGCGCATGTCGGTCCCGGTCAGCGTCACCACGCCTTCGGTATCGCTCCGGTTCGCCAGCGTGATCGCACCCTCCCGGTCGAGGCGGAGAATGGCGCGCGAAAGCGAGGATGACAGCAGCCCGGGCCGCGGCCGCGGCCAGGCACTCTCCTTCAGCGCCCCCTCGACCTGCGTCCGGTAAGCGCCGCCGTCGAGTACCGGCAATGTCGCTGCCGTCCGTTCGACGAACGCCGGCCCCGACAATTCGCGGCCCGACGAGAAGATCTCCGGGAGCGCGTCACGCAAGGCATCAGTCGGATCGACGACCCATTGCATGCCATCTCGAGCAAAGCCGAGATAGAGCATCCACTACCTCAAGGCGGGCAAGTCGCGCTCGTTCTGGAAAATCTTCTGTTTTGTGCTGTCCTTGAGCTGCCGTGTTTCGAGAAGTAGGAGGTTTTTGGTGCTGCTGTCGAGCGTATAGACGTCCTGAGCGAGCATCCAGGCCATCCCGCGTGACAGATCGGCGCATTTCGCGCCATCGCCATCCCAGAAGCGCTCGTTGTTCTCGGTCGAGAGCGCGATGGCCCGGACCAGGTTGGGAAGCCGCGCCTCCGCGTCTTCAGCCGTTTTGCCCAGTCGCGACAGATAGGCGGGTGACACGACCACCTTGCCGTTGTCGGTGCCGAACAAGCCCAACTGGGTCCAACGGGTGAGCGTCTGAGACA
Organism: uncultured Sphingomonas sp.; assembly: GCA_964247225.1. Classification (GTDB taxonomy): domain Bacteria; phylum Pseudomonadota; class Alphaproteobacteria; order Sphingomonadales; family Sphingomonadaceae; genus Sphingomonas. The sequence continues at coordinate 2,502 of CAXTTU010000019.1, forward strand.
GCTGGTTATTCTCTTCGGTGAAATACTCTCCGCCGCAGGCGAGAATGAGCTGATCGCGGCGTTGCGGTCCGAAGCGGACCAGCGCGCGCACGAGAATGATTAGTACGTTGAACAGCCCGTCATTCGTGCGGTTGAGGACGGTCACGAGCGGGCTCCGAGCTTGAATTGGTCGGCACTCAACACGTTCGATCCCGTGTCGGCGATCCGCCGTCCCGAATTCCACGGATCAGGCGTCGACTCGGGCGCGATGATGACGTGAAGCGGCCGCTTCATCGTGAAGAGATGCCTCGGGAGAACGGCCGGTGACGATCCCGTCCACAGCGATACCCGCGGGAGTTCATAGGAGGACGGCCGCACCGCCTCCTCCTCGAACGATTGAAGCAGCAGCATGTGATCGTCGCTCTGCTTGTGCAGGGTGCCGAGCGTCGGGCTGCGTTGGCGGAACGCGGCCGTCGTTGCGATCTCGCGCACCGCAAACAGCGACACGAAGTCCTTGAGAAGTGCGATCAGCACGGCATCATCATACGGTTCTTCCACCGGCAGGATCACCGGCTCGCCAAGATCAAGTTGCGGGAACCGGGTCGCGAACAGGCTGCAATCGCGCGGGCCGACCTGTTCGATGCCATAGGCAGGCGGCGGGGAATAGTGGGTGTTCGTCGTGCCCGCGCGCCGATGGGCCGGGCAACCGCCGCACGCCCGCGAGACGATGACCGATCGGCCGGGCGCGTTACTGCGATAGAGGCGACCGAGCAGCGACGAGACTTCGACCGAGCCGCCAAGCAGATCCTCGAGGAGACCGCGATTTTCGGTCGCCGCGTCGAACGAACGCTGGCGCTCCTGGCCGATCAGCGCCTCGAACCGGTCTTCGCTCAGATGCCCGAACTCGGTCATGCCGACGACCGCGCGCTGGAAATATTCCGACCAATATTCCTCGTTGCGAAGCTCGAAGTCCGAGGTCGTCTCCGCCTCCTGCTGTGCGATCTTCGATGGGGGCTGCGATTCGAGCTCGAGCATGCCGGCGCGCGCCATCATGATGAGCGTGCGCATGTTCCACGATTCATTATAGTCGGATTGCTGCTTCAAGCGCGGCGGCACGACCGCAAGGTCGACTTCGAGCAACTGGCCGATCCCGTCACGCTGCTCGCTGCTGCCATACATGGTCGACCAGCGCTCGAAGGCGAGATCGTCGCTGATCAGCGCGGGCGAGGCGATCTGGTACGCAGTCTCCTGATCCTCGCGCGAGTAGATCAGAAAGGAGGCGGAGGGGCAGCCATCGCGTCCGCCCCGGCCGACTTCCTGATAGAAGCGGTCGAGCGTCTCGGGGACAGCCGCGTGGACGACGGTTCGCACGTCGCGCTTGTCGATCCCGACACCGAATGCGGAGGTGGCGACGATGCCATCAAGCCTGTTCTCCGACCATTGGTCGATGATGCGCAAGCGATCGCGCGTGGGCGTCTCGCCGTGGAAACAGTCGAGACGGTCAAAGCCCGCCTTTCGCAGCAGCTTGATCCAGCGCTTCGCCTCGCCGCGCTTCGTCACATAGAGGATGAACGGCCGCGGCGCATGACGCAGAATTTCGAAGACCTTGCGATCCTTCGCCTCCGGATCATCCTCGCGGTGCACCCAATATTGCGGCTCGGGCCGCAAATGGATCGAGGCGACCATCTGGACGGTGCGGGTCGGGCCGAACAAGGCGTCGATGGTCGTAACCGTGTCGGGCGTCATCGTCGCCGACATCAGCAAGGTCCGGAAGGGCGCGGCTGGCGGGCACGCCGCGAGCAACCCGCGCCGCACGCCCGCGAGCATCTGGAACGCCGGGCGGAAGCCGTCGCCCCATTGGCTCACCAGATGAGCTTCGTCGATAATGAGATAGGTGAGCAATCCCGTCCGCGCCGCATCGTAGAGCGCGGGGAGCAAGGCGCCCGTCGCGGCTTCGGGCGAGCAATAGAGAATGCCTTGCCGACCCTCACGAATTGCCGCCTTGATCGCTGTGCGATCCTCGTCATTGATCCCTGAATGCCAGGCGAGCGGCGGGACCTCGCGGCGCGGGAAGCGGCGCTTGAGCATCTGCCGCATCTGCCGTGCCTGATCGAGCACGAGCGCGGTCGTCGGCACGATGCACAGTGACAAACCGCCCTCGAGTCCGCGCGCGAGCACGGGTGCCTGGGCGACGAAGCTCTTGCCCGAACCTGTCGGCAGCACGACGATCAGGGTCTCGCCGGGCGGAAGCAGGAAGGCGCTGCGCACCGCTTCACGCTGCCCCGGCGACACATAGTTCGCAAAGCCGCTCGCCTCGCCGAGAAACGGGTCGATCGATCGCTGCCAGTCGAGCCGAACATTCTGCTCCGCGAAAATGTCCTCGAAAACCGGATTGTCGCTGTCCTCCAGCCACGGCGCGCGCCAGGGCCGAGCTTCGATCAGGATGTGGCCGTTCGCTTCGCTATGGGCCCGCACGCCGCAGGACGCCCAGGCGGCGCGATCGGGCCAGCCCGCGCGAGACGGCACGCGCAATTGCGCCTGCTGGCCGGCGCGCAGCGACTGGCGGCGCAGCACATGCCGGAACAGCGCAATCGCATCGGGCATGCTCGCCAGCCTCCCGGTTGGCTGCGACGCTTTCAGGATCTGGACGAGTCGATCGAACAGGCCATCGTTAACCGTTCCGCCGCCATCTTCGGTTGGATCGAGCACCAGGTCCTGCAGGGCGCCAAAATCAAAATTGGGCATCAAGCACCACCCGACACGCGATCGGTCACAGTCCGCCTTGCCGAGACGAAGACGGCGCCAACCGTGTCGACCCGCACGCTCGGCGCGCGGATACCCTCCCGAAGCGCGCCTGCGAGCCGCTCCTCGAACGCGAGGTCGCTGTCATCCTCGGCGTCGGCACCGGCGCGTGCTCGGGCACGCAATTGTCCGATCCGCCCGAGATCGACCCCGAGCGCACGCTCCTCGGCCTTGGCGAGGCTGTCGATCAAATCCGGATCGCCGCGCAGCGCAGCTTCGGCAGTGAGGCGAGCCTTGCCGCACAGATCGGACCAAAAGCCGAGTTCCGGAAGGCCTAACTGGAGCACGCGCTGCCAGCGCCGGGTGTTGAGATTGATATCCAGCGCTCCGCCCTGACCTGGCTCGACCGTATAGGGCCGTGCGAGCCGCAACAGCAGCGCCTCGTCGGTCACCGGCGTCAGCTCGCGGTCCAGCCATAGCGAACGATGGAAGGGCGGCAGCGCCATGTCGCCGCGGCGCCGGATCGCGGCGCTCGCAGCGCTGGTCTCACGCCCATGATCGCACAATACGGTCATCGCGCCGGCGACATCCGCCTCGAGCACGAAGTCGAACCGGAAGTATATGTCGGCGACCGGATCGCCGACATGATCCGGATCGAAACGCCACATCGCAAAAGACCGACCGCGATCGTCTGCCTCTGTGAGCGCCGTCAAGCCGCTCATCAGCGCGTCACCATAGCGCAGCAGTCCGACGCCGCCTCCGCGCGCGCTGCGGCCGAGCGCGGTCCGGCGCCGGAAAGTATAGGGGGTGGTCCTGATCGACCGGCCGCCGCGCACACTGACGCCAAGGTCGAGCGCGTCGGCACAATGCGCCATGAAGACGGGCAGCGGAATTAGCGTGTGCCGGTTGGACGTCGAATAGACATAGCGGAACGGCGGCGAGGGTCCGTCGCGCCCCCCTTGCGCATCGACGCGCCCGAACTGCAGCATCTGCTCGAGCCAGAGCGCGGTGTCGCTCGCCAGCGCCTGCCAGTCCTCATCGATATCGCAGAGCGCATTGACGAGATCGCTCGGCGGTGCGCCGAGCGCGTCGAGCGCATCCTGCTGATCGATCGCCTTGATCTCGCGCTCGATCGAGCCCTGCTCGCCGACGCTGTCCTTGGTGAGGTCAGTGAGCGCTTCGGCGCCATCGGTAAACAGGGCGCGTGCGATCCCCCGCACCGTCTGCTCGATCAGATATTGCAGGCTCGCAACCGAGCGGTCGAAGACCTTGAGCGCGGAGTCGACATAGGCGACCCAGGCGATCTCCAGCGGATCATCCTCGCACGCGAGCACGAGCGAGCGCACGGCCTCGCCCGATCCGTAGCGATCGGCACGCCCAAGCCGTTGCTCGATCCGATTGGGATTGAACGGCAGATCGTAGTGGACGACAACCTTCTTGCCGCCTTGGAGATTGAGACCTTCTTCGGCCCGCCGATCACAGACCAGCACCGGATGATCGCCGCCGTCCCGAAACGCCATCCAATCCGCGCCGTCCGGATCGTGCCGGTCGACGGCGATGCCAAGCTGCTCCGCGATCCGCTTCGCCAGCATATCGGCAGTCTTGCCGTCCGAGCAGAAGACGACGCACTGCGCCTTGGCGCGCAGCACGGGCCGCAACGCCTCGATCAGCGCATCAGCGCGATCCTCGAACGGGCCGGTACGGGCGAGACATGAGCTGATCGAGGCGAAGCGGTCGGCGTCGCCAATCATCGCAGTCTGCCGCGCCAGGAAGCCAATCATGCCGGCGCCCGAGCCTGCGTATTGCGATGCGCGGTCGAGCACCTGCCAGAACGCGCGCACGCGATCCGTCCAGAGTTGGTCGGACCCGGCCGTGTCGAGCTTCAGGGCCTCGCCGAAGCGCCAATCGTCAATGGCCGCGGTGAGCGCCGCCCGATCACTGCTCCGGTAGCGGACGATCTCCGCGCCCGACCGCTCGGGCGTGAGCCCGCCGATATTCCGCCGGCGATGGCGCAGGATCCGGCGGTGCAGCCGGTAGACTTCACTCAGATGGGCGTGAAGCCGGCCAATCGCCTCGACGAGCGCCGGATCGCTTTCCTCCGGCATCGTCTCGACGACCGCGCGCAGCGTCATGGTATGCTGCTGAAGCAATTCGTCGTCCGGGAAGAGCGTGGCGAGTTGATCAATCGTATAGTCGAGATAGAGGGCATTTTCGGGCGTCAGGCCAGCAACGATTTCGGCCAGCGCCTGCCGCCCCTCGACCTTGCGCCGGAATGCCGCCTCGCCATCGAGCGGATAGGTGCCGGGATCAAGAAGATGGAGCATCTCAAGGAAACCGCGCTCGTTATGGAGCGCCGGGGTCGCCGAGAGCAGTAGGACACGCTCGATCGTAGGCGCTGCCTTCGCGATCTCGGTGTAGATTCCCTCGGCCCCGCCCAAGCCACGCTCGGTAAGATGATGGGCTTCGTCGATGACGAGCATCGTCGCCGTCGGCAGGATCGCGCGAATCCGATCGCCATCGTCGAGCGCGACGACGTGAATGAGACGGTCGAGGCTGCGCCCGAGGAAGAATTTGCTCGCCAGTTCGTCGCGCCACTGGCCCACGAGCGCCTTGGGCACAACGACGAGTACGGTGCACTGATGCTGCGCGTCGAGCACGCATTGACGGATGAGCACGCCCGCTTCGATGGTCTTGCCTAGGCCCACCTCATCGGCGAGCAGGTAGCGCTGGACCGGATCCTGCAGGATGCGGCGCACCACCTCGATCTGATGCGCCTCGAGTTCGACCGCGCAGGCAAGCAGCGCCGACATCCCCATCGAAGCCGCACGCTGGCGCATCTGCGAGCTGACAAAGGCGCTGCGAGCGTCCGAAAAGCGCGGGCTCTCGTTGATCCGATTGGCGAGAAAGGGCATCGGGTCTTTGATCGGCGACGACCAGCGCACGAACACCGCGTCAGACGTGAGATGCTTGACCTTGCTGTTGGGGAATTGGACGAGCTGGCTGTTACCATGATCGTCGAGCAGCCGCCCGATCTCCCAGACCCCGGCCGCTTCGTCGAAATGGTAGACGCGCGTCTGCTCGGCGATGGTTACCCGTTCGAGGACCTGCTCGTCGATTTCATGGACGACGAGGTCGGACGTTGGCGCATCGAAATAGGCGACCGAACAGACAGCGCCCTGCCGATCGACCTGCTTTCCGATACCTAACGACGCATATTGGCCCCCGGCCGCCCGAACGAACACAGATCCCCCCGCTTCTCACATCCTCTTATGTCATCGATGGCGCGGCTTCTCCGGTGCCATGCTCAGTGTGCAGCCAAAACGTAGCTTTCCCAACCCTTCAATCGCAACTCACACGCCGGGCAGTCGCCACAGCCATAGCCCCAGGCGTGCAGCTTCTCATGCGCGCCGCGATAGCAGCTATGGGTCCCCGTCCGGATCAGCTCGACAAGGGCCAGTCCTCCCAGATTTCGAGCCAGTGCCCAGGTCTGCGCCTTGTCGAGCCACATCAGCGGCGTGTGGAGGACGCTGCCTCTTCCCATCCCGAGATTGAGGGTCACCTGCAGCGACTTGAGCGTGTCGTCGCGGCAATCGGGATAGCCCGAATAGTCGGTCTCGCACATGCCCCCGACGAGATGATGCAGCACGCGGCGGGAGGCGAGCGCCGCCGCCAGTATGAAGAAGAGGAGGTTGCGGCCGGGCACGAAGGTGTTGGGCAGACCGTCTTCGCGCAGCGCGATTTCGGCGTCGCGCGTGAGCGCAGTCTCGCTGACCTGGCCGAGCACCGACAAGTCGAGCAGATGATCCGGCCCGAGCCGATCGGCCCATTCTGGATGAATTTCGGTCACCCGCGCGCGGAATTCCACCCGGCATTCGAGTTCGACGCGGTGGCGCTGCCCGTAGTCGAACCCGACCGTCTCCACGGTGTCGAAGCGGTCGAGCGCCCATGCGAGACAGGTCGCGCTATCCTGCCCACCGGAGAAAAGAACGAGGGCGCCGTTCCCCCGGCTCATAGCGACGCGCCTTCGCCCCAATAGGAGCAGGCTTCGCCGCTGCTGTCGCGGAAGACGCACACCTTGTGCAAATTGCCGACTGCCGGCTGCAGCCGGTCCCAGATCCAGCGGCTGAGATTTTCCATCGTGGCGGGGCCAAGATCATTGATCTCGTCAAGGAAGCGATGGTCGAGCGCATCGCGGGCATCTTCCATCGACCGCTCGAGCAGCCCGAGATCGACGATCATCCCGGTCGCGGGGTCGGGCCGCCCGCGCACGGTGACCTCGGCGCGGTAGCTATGGCCATGGATGCGGCGGCTCGATTCGGTGTGGATCGACCGTTCCAGCGTGTGGGCGGCATCGAAACGAAATTGCTTGCTGAGCTCAAACATCAGCGAATCCCAATCATCTTGTGCGACTGGAGCGAGAGGCGCCAGCGCGGGTTCTGGGTGCAATAGGTGATCGCAGCCTCGAGATTGGCGGCGGCGGTCGGCGAATCCATCGGCTGCAGGAAGAAGTGCTCGAAGGCGAGATGCTCGAACCGCTCGGGCGCGGCCTTCTCCTGCGGGTAGACAAGCTTGAGTTCATTGCCTGCAAGTAGCACCAGTTCGGCATCGGCCATGGGGCTGACGCAGATCCAGTCGAGCCCCCGCGGCGCGGGCTGTGTGCCATTGGTCTCTATGGCGATTTCGAAACCGCGCGCGTGCAACGCGTCGACCAGGTCCTGGTCGACCTGGAGCAGCGGCTCGCCGCCGGTCAGCACGACATAGCGATCGGCCGGAGCGCCAGCCCATTCGGACTCGATCGCATCGGCTAGGGCTTGGTCGTCGGCGAAGCGCCCGCCGCCGCTGCCGTCCATGCCGACAAAGTCGGTGTCGCAGAACGTGCAGACCGACGTTGCGCGGTCGCCCTCGCGTCCTGACCATAGATTGCATCCGGCGAACCGGCAGAACACCGCGGTACGCCCCATCTGGGCGCCTTCACCCTGCAGCGTCTTGAAGATCTCCTTGACCGCGTAGCTCATGATGGATCGACCGTCGGCTCAAGCAGCGGCGACGGCGCCCGCTTGGCCTTCTTGCGCAGGTCCGCCTTCACGATGCCCACCAGATAATGTTTGAGCAGCGCGACATCGCGATTGACGTTCTGCAAGCCATTCCACCGCCGGACTTCGCCGTCCATATGCCACTCGCCAGCGGTCCAAGCGGTCTTGTCCTTGAGGCATTCCATCCCGCTTCTGAAATCCTCGACCGTCCGCGCCTCCCCGCGCTCGGCGAGCACTTCCATGACGTCGCCCATGGCCTGGAGGCCGGCGCCGTGCAGCAGGCGAGACGTATTTGGCTTCTGGCCGTGCCACGCCTCGGGCCAGACCTTCTTCACTGCGTCGAAGAAGTTGGACATCAGCCGCACGCAGCGTTCCTCGCCCTTCGCACCCCGGATGAGCTCGCGCATCACCCCGTTGCTGAGCGACTCCATGATGATCTTCTGCATCACCGTGTCGGCGATGATGCCCTCCGGACAGGTATGCTGCCTGATATAGCCCTTGAGCGCGGTGTTCTCGAAGTTGAGCCTCGCCGTCAGATCGGAGGCGACCGACCGCCGGCTGAGTCGCGGTGGCAGATCGCCGACGGTCGGCAGCAGCTCGTAGATCAGCGACTTGGGCAGCGGCTTGGTATTGTTGATGAGCACGAACTGGCGGCGGAGTTCCGCCTCGTCGCGGCAGATCAGCGCCGAGACAAAGACCTGGAAGTCGCGGTCGAGATCGGCAAGCGCCGACAAGCGCTGCTGGCCGTCCACCACCAATCCGGGAACGCTGCTGCTCATGTCGATCGCCAACTGCACGGCGCCATTCCCGAGGTCCTTGGTGCTGACGCGATCGGTAAAGGCGACGACGATCGGGTTGGGCAGCACTGCGTCGGGCTTCTCGAGATAATCGCGGATTTCGCGGATATGGGCGGCGACTTGCGGCCGCTGGAACCCGCTGAGCTCGCCTTGGGCGTCGCGGCCGATGCGGTCGATTGCTGCAAAGCGCAGCACGTCCGCGGCTTTTGCCGCGAAGCTGAGCACTTTGTGCTCACTGCTCTGCTGCGCACAGACGGCGAGGTAGGTCATCACTTGGTTCAACGGCACGCTTCAAATCCAGTCGTTCGATATGATCTTGGTAGACCGCGAGATTGTGAATCCCGCGACGCTTGTTGCGATTGCTTCCGCGAAAGATGATCACATCGATCGTGGCATCCTGGCAGATTTTGCAGGAACATTGCTTCCATGGCCGCTCGGCAAGCGTTGTACGATAGCGCTCGGCCAAGCGCGTCAGTGACGGGCTCGCGGAGCAGTCCTCGTAAGGCTTTTCCTCGACCAAAGGCGCACTGTAGACGAGCACGTGATGCAGTGTCTCTTCGAGCCCTGCTTCATCCCGGTCGAACGCGCGCAATGAGCCCAGCGCCAGCGTCTCGAGCCGGACCAATTCCTCGGCCCGGAACATACCCTTCTTGACCGCGCGCTGGAGCTTGGGGTTTTCAATCGCCTGCGGCACCCGGATCGAGGTGAAGTAGCGCAGCGCCAACCCGTCGCCCGGCAGATAATAGTTCTGCTTCGCGTCCTTGAACGCGCGAATGAGGGGCGACGTCGTGTCGAAGCTCGAAATGTCGTAGCCGTGGAAGCTGTCGATATCGTCGGCCTTCGCAAAGCCGAGGATATGGAGGCGTGTTGATGCGGGCACCACGTCGCGGATCGCTTCCAAACATAACTTGATCTCGGGCGACTTGAGCGGAACCATGCCGCCGAGCGCCAGATAGTCATAGCCCATGGCGACCAGCCGGCGCGCCGCGTCGGCCATGCTGCCGGGTGACCAGCCCTGGATCACGCCCATCGGGGTGAATCCGGCGTCCATCACTTTGGCTTCGCGCAGGAATCCCTCGGCATTCTCCAGTGTGATGTCGAAGCGCTGTCGGGCGACGGTCGACCCGCCCGCCAACCCCACGAGGCCGGCGTCGAAATCGAAGATGATGTGGTCGACCGAGGCGCCATGGGTGAAGCCGCATTCGTCGTAGAACTCGGCCATTTCCACCGGCGTGTACGGCGGCTTCTCGTCCTGCACATAGGTGAAGGCGCCGCAATCGCCGAAAATGTCGAGATGCGCGAACTCGGGCTTGTCGAGGCGCAGAAACTTGCGGGCCCCAACCAGGCGGAAGCGGCGCGCCTGACTGGCCGTATATTTGCCCTTCACGCGGTGATCGCCGACGATGCCGCGCGAGACCAGCACCCCATCATAGGGAGCATAGCCGAGGATCTCGTGCGGATAGGCGTCGTCCCAATAGGGCTGGCGCTCGGCAGGGCTGCGATCGGCGATGAAGTCGAATGCAGGATCCACATAATCGAGGCTGTCGGCGAAGATGAACTTCATGCTGCCGCCCGCGCGAGATCGCGCTCGATGTGCATCAGATGATCGCTGAGCTTGGTGATGTGCTGCGAGGTCGACTGGATTTCGTTCCACCCAAGGCCCAGCCCCTCCCATCTGCCGGCGGTCCAGCAGCACAAGGGCGCCATGCGCTTGAGTATCGTGCGCACCGCCGCCACCTTGTCCGGCGCCGCATCAGCGCGCAGCATGATCGTATCCATCAGCGCACCCATCGCGCGGATGCCGGCAGAATGCATCAGCCGGCTGTCGGCCGGTGGCTTGCCCCAGGCCTCTGGAAAGGTGTCGCGGACCGCCGACCAGTAGAGGAGAAGCGCATCGTACATGGCGACCGTGTCGTTGCCATCGCCATTATGCTTAAATTGGCCGAGCGCCCCGGCTGGGGTCTTGAGGCTCGCCTTCATCGTTTCAATGAGCGCATTGTCGGTGACGATGCCGGCACGGTCCTTCGCATCGGACTCGCGCTTGATCAGGCCGAAGAAGGGCGAATTCGGATCGGTGTTGAGCGCTTCGCACAGCGCGCTCGGCAACTGGCGTGCCGCTAGATCGCGCGGCAGCAACACGCTCACTTCTGGCAGCAGTTCGTTGATCAGCCGGGTCGGCAGCGGCCGCGCCTTGTTGACCAGGATGAACTGCTCGCGCTGCGTCTCGAGCGCATCCGACACGAAGCCGACCACCGGTACGGCGATCGTTCGGTCCTTGGCGGCGCTCAGCGCCAGCGAGCGCTGCTGCCCGTCGACGATCCAGGCGGCGCGCCGGCCCTCGGGATGAATCGGGATCGACAGCGTGCCGGCATCGCCCACTTCGCACATATTGCCCGGCGAGCGGCCACGCGCCGAGGCGAACTCCACCTCGGGCGAGATGGCCAGGATGATCGCGTTGGGAAACAGCACCGGGCCGCTGTCGAGAAAGGCCGTGATCTCTTTGACGTGATCGCGGATTTCGCGACGTTGAAAGCCTTTGAGTTCCTGGTCGTCCCGGCGAATCCGGCTGATGTCGGCCACTCGGTTGATGTCAGCGCCATAGAGGAAGAAGGCGAAGACGCTGGTCCCGCCGGCCTGCTCGGCACGCACCGCCCGGACCTTCAGATATTCGCGCCCGCTCATGCGCGCTCGCCTCGCACCACCCGGGCCAGGTCCGCAAACCGGCTCTGCTCGCAGGCGATGCCGAGATCGTTGCGGAAGCGCCTCAGCAGCCGTGAGGAACTGCCCCGCTCGGCGTCCCAATGCGCCCGGATCAAGTCGAGAAGCGCTGCGTCATCGTGGCGGACGCGCTCGACCTTGGCCGGCATCCGCCAACCGTTGAGCGCCGACGACACCGCCGCTGCGTGCTCGGCCGCCGAGCGTCCTTGCGGCTTGCGGCGCGTCAGTTCGGCGAAGTGGCGAAGCGCCCGACCGGCAAAATCGCTGCGCGTGCCGCGATTGGCGCTGTCCGGTCCATCGAGCCGATCGTCATAGGGCATGACGTACCGGCGCAGCCCCGCCGGAACACGATCGAGCGGCGCCCGGGTGAAGAGCCTGAGCCGGGCTAACATCGACGTCGGAAGAGCGAGAAGGTCGGCTCCGATCATTTCGATATAGGCGTCCGACAGCGCCGCGCAGATCGGTCCCTGCGCGTGCTCGACTGCGTCATGCAACGGGATCGCGAATGGCGAGACTTTGCAGAGTGCCTCCCACCAGCGCGAGACGCTGAACGAGCCGGTCACGCGCGAGCGCACGCTGTCCGGGGCGTCGACCAGCACGGTGCAGGCATAGGGCGGAACCGCGGCCGAGACTTCGATCAGGCCAAGGCCCGCCGACACGACCAGCAGCTTCGCATCGAGCAGTTCGGCCGCGGCCATCGCTTCCCGGAAGCCGCGTCCGCCGTAGATTTCTTCGCCGCGGAAGCGCGTTGGCTCGGCCGCAAGCCGTTGCGCCCAGTGCCGCGCCAGATCATCAAGATCGGCTTGCGGGAGGGCAGCCATATGGAGAGCGTCGGACACCGGCTTGCGCTTGCGACTCGTACAGGTGGTGATCACAAGCGTCACAAAGTGCCCTCCCCCGAGCCGCTCATCCGAGCATGTTTATTCTATCGTGGGGTGTCCCGGTTTGCCAATCTTAATGTGGCCGGTCGGTGCAAGAGTCGTCTGAATAAATGCCGGCTCCAGCGCTCTTGTCGCAGCCTCGTCCTCTGTGCTCGACCCGCCAGGGGTTCTAGCGCTTCGGGCGGCTGCGCCGACCTACCGCGCTCTAGTCCACGCTGGCGCGCGGGACCCGGGCCGGCTGCCGCTGTCCCAGCCTTCGGTCACGATCGCATGGCGCATGGGCGGGCCGACGCCCGCCCGATCGACGCCCGCGTGACGACGCGGGCGGCTTCGCTTGAGGCCTCTCCCGGCGGCGCGGGAGGCCATGCGGTTTTTGGGCAGGCGAGGAGGCAAGTCATGCGTGCAACCACCAGCCGCCCCGCGCCCCGCGAGCGCGGGAAGGGTCAACCATCAGCCAGCGCAAGCCCGGAGCCCCGCGCCTCGCTCTAGGACGAGGTGACGGGGCGGATCGTCGCCGAGCTTTAAGCGGGCCGCGTGCCGTGGGTTCAGCCATGGGGCAGGCTCGCGCCCGGCTCGACCGGTCCCGGCCTGCCGCGCAACGCGCTCACCGGCCGCCACTATACCGGCGGATCACTTCGGGCTCCGACAGCCTCGACCCACTTCCAGACATTCTCGTTTGATCTACGGCTTCCAAAAGCGGACGCCCGTTCACATGCACCAACTGCCACATTCAGCCTGATCCACCGTGCCGTAGCCAGCTTGGGATCCAGCGCCCCATGGTTTTTCTGTTTGCTACCGCCCGAGATGTTCGGCGATTCGGGTGCGTCATGCGGAGCTTCGTTCACTTCTCGATGCTGGTAGACAGGACCTGCTGAACTTGGGCGATCTCGCAGCTCCTCCTCCTGATCTTGCCCGCTGCCCTGCGGTTCTGGCGGCACCTTTGCCCCGCTCACCGGGTTTGGAGGCGCGATTGTGACCGCTATCGCGATTGCTGTTGTCCAGGCTCATGCCGCGCTCGCTATGGGGACCGGCACCGACCAAGTGTGCATTCGCGTAATCGCTGGTTCAGCGAGCACAACAAGAGCGCGGCCATCCTGCTCAAAGGCATCGATCTCGGCACTTGCCATAAAAATCGGCATTCGCCGCGAAATCGCCGCTAATTCGGCGATCACCATGTCGCGCTCTGCGACCAAGCGTGAAAAGGCACTTTGGTCGATCACCATTCGGTTTGTCGATGCCTGACGCTTGCCAGCGCTGCTCTCACGCCGGTTTCCCGCAAGTTCGTTAGGATCGATGTGCTGTTCCCGCCCTGCAAGACGCACCGTCGCTGAGGTCTAACCGGCGAACGCTTTGGTCGGCGTGCCGTTCAACATTCTTGTTGACTTCCGTGCGGTGACGTATCCATACTTTGAAATTACAAACGACAGGTCGTCGGTGCCTACACCACCTCGCCAATCGGTGGGCACGCGCTGAGCGATCGAAGCCGTTGGGGAGGATGATTGATGCGCACGACATATCTGTTGACGACGGCTGTCCTGGCTCTGGTGCCCGCTTGGGCGGAGGCGCAGGTCCAGACCTCCGCCACTCCTGCCCCGTCCGAATCGGTCAGCGCCGCCAGCGCTCCCGACCAGAACGGTCTGGGCGACATCATCGTCACCGCCCAGCGTCAGGCCGAAAGCTCGCAGCGCGCCGCCGTGCCGCTGAACGTGATCGGCGGCGCGGCGCTGCTGGCCTCGGGCGTTACCCAGGTCGATCGCCTCAACAGCCTCGCGCCCGCGCTGTCGATAGCCTCGACCAATACCGGCAGCGCCATCTTCGTCCGTGGTGTCGGCAACTTCACCACCGCGCCGAACAGCGATCCGGCAATCGCGTTCAACTATGACGGCGTCTATATCGGTCGGCCGACCTCGACGACCGGCGTGTTCTACGATCTCGACCGGGTCGAGATCCTGAAGGGGCCGCAGGGCATCCTGTACGGCCGTAACGCCACGGGCGGCGCGGTCAACGTCCTCCCCGCTCAGCCCAGGATCGGCGAGCTCTCTGGCTATGCGTCGGTCTCCTACGGAAACTACAACACGGTCCTCGCCGAGGGGGCGGTCAACTTGCCGTTCGGCGACAAGGGCGCGCTCCGCGTCTCGGCAACACGGTCGAGCCACGATGGCTATCTGTCGGACGGAACCTTCGACGAGGATACCTGGGCGGGCCGCGTGCAGCTCAAGGCCGAACTGACGCCAAACCTGACCGTCCGCGTCGCCGCCGATGTCGCGCACAACGGCGGATTGGGCGTCGGCATCGACTATGTTGGCTCCTACGCGGGCAGCGTCGCCGCCTTCCGTCCCGCGGGCATACCGCTCGGGACCGGCGTAAACGCCCCCGTCAGCCAGGCGTTCCGGACCGGAACCGTGTTCGCGCCGCTCGGCAATCGCCTGCCACCGCTGCAGGTGCCGTATGAGAACAACATGTTCTACGGAAGCAACGCCCAGATCGACTGGAAGACGGGTGCCGGCACGTTGACCGTCATTCCGGCATGGCGTTACGCCAGGCTGAACTATGAGGCTGCGGCGGGCGGCATCCCTTATCTCGACAAGGAAAAGGACGAGCAGTTCAGCGTTGAGGCGCGCTTCGCGGGGACGCGGATCGGGCCGTTCGACTACCAGATCGGCGGTTTTTACTACAACGAGCTGCTCCGCCCCGTCACCGAGCTGAGCACCGGGAACACCGGCAATTTCCAGAAACCGATCTACAAGACCAAATCCTATGCCGGGTTCGGTCGCCTGACGCTGCATTTGGCCGAGCGGCTGCGCCTCGTCGGCGGCTTGCGCTACACGCAGGACGACAAGCTGTTCAGCACGAGCCAGATCACCGCCGTGATCGCCTGCACCCGGTTCGGGGCTACCGGCGCGAATTGCCCGAATGCCCCGACCGTCCCGTTGTTCACCGATCCCTCGCAGCTCGGCTATGCCTTCCCCGCTTATTCCGGCGCGCCCGCGATCCCGATCATCGTCAACGGCGTCTTCACGGGGGCGCTCAGCATCCGCCGCGATGTGGCTTACAACAACCTGCCGCTGAACACCGGCAAGCTGACCTATCGCGGCGCGGTCGAGTTCGACGTCGGGCCGCGCTCGTTGCTTTATGGCAGCATCGAGACCGGTTACCGTTCGGGCGGCTTCTCGGTCGCGGTCGGCTATGAAACCTATCAGCCCGAGACGATCACCGCCTACACGATCGGCATGAAGAACCGGTTTTTCGGCAACCGGCTGCAGGCGAATATCGAAGGCTTCATCTGGGACTATAAGAACCAGCAGGTCGCCCATGTCGGTATCGATCTCGCGAACAACGTCGCCAACTTCACGCAGAATATCGGCGCGTCCAAGATCAAGGGTGCCGAGTTCGATGGCAAGCTGCTCGTGACGCCGACCACATTGGTCAGCGCCGATGTCCAGTACCTCGACGCCAAGCAGAAGAACTTCGTCTATCTGGCGGGGTCGGGCGCGCCGCCGATCATCGGTTGCCCTTACACCAACCTGGGAACGGCGGGATATCTGATCAACTGCAGCGGCTTCCCGTCATACAACTCGCCGAAATGGACGCTCAACTTCTCGGGCCAGCAGACGTTCAAGCTGGACCGGTTCAAGCTCACGCTGACCGCCGACACGCAGCATCGCAGCAGCCGCTATATCGGCTTCGCCTATCTCCCGCAGCAGCTGGTCGGCTCGACCTGGACCACCAACGCGCAAGTTCAGATCGGCCCGGACAGCGAACGCTGGTCGGTCGCGGCGTTCGTCCGCAACATCGAGAACGACCGCATCCCGATCTATTCGGTCGCGGGCTCGTCGAACTTCCTGGCGGACACCACGACCGCACCGCGGACCTATGGCATCCGGGTATCGGGTAAGTTCTAGAGGGTGGACCGGACGACGGACAGCCGGGCGGTGCTGCGCGGCCTCAAGGTCGCGCTGATCGCCAGCGTCGCGGCTTATTGCCTGCTCGGCATGATTGCCAACCTCGCCGATTGGCCACGAACCCTGGGCTCGATCCGCGGAGTCGTCTCGATGGCCACGGTCGAGGGCGGGCCGACGCGGTGGCAGGCGACGACCAGCCCCGTGGTGGTGATCGGCGGCGCGATCTACATCGTGCTGTTTAAGACGGTTGCCGGACTGGTCTGCCTCCTCGGCGCGTGGCGGATGTGGATCGCCCGCCGGACGGACGCCGCAGCCTTCGCGCAGGCGAAGACGCTGGCGCTGGTCGGATGCGGCGTCGCGGTGCTGGGGCTGTACCTCGGCTGGACCGTGGTCGCGGAGCAGGTGTTTGATCTGTGGCGGTCAAAGGTGTTCGCGCAATCGGCGAACACCGCCTTCCGCTATGCCGCGTCGATCGCGCTGATCGCGCTGTTCGTCGGCATGCGCGAGGATTGAGGGTCCATGTCACCGGATGCAGCTCGGCCGACTGCGACGGGTACAGATCCCGGCGGATGCGGGTGCATGGACCGGCGGACATTGCTGCTCGGCGCGGGCGCTCTGGGCATCGGCCTGCAGGGTGTCGCCGCCGCCCAGGGCCTGGGGAGCGCAAGGTCGCCCGCCCCGGCGGACCACCGCGCGGCTTGGCGAGTCGACGTCCACCACCATCCCGTTCCGCCCGCCTATCTGGCCGCGGTCGGGGCGGGGGTGACCGAACAGCTGAAGCGCTGGTCCGTCCAGAAAAGCCTTGATGACATGGACGCGGCCGGGGTCGCGACCGCGATGCTGTCGCTCCCCGCCGCCGGTCTGTGGTCGGGCAACATCGCGGCCGACCGGCGGACCGCGCGCGCCTGCAATGAGTATATGGCGCAACTGGCGAGCGATCACCCGGGGCGCTTCGGTGTCTTCGCCGCCCTGCCGCTCGGCGATGTCGACGGGAGTCTGGCCGAGGCCGCCTATGCGTTGGACGTATTACGAGCGGACGGCATCGGGCTGTTCACCTCCTATCACGACCGCTGGCTGGGCGATCCGGCGTTCGATCGGGTGTTCGCCGAGCTCAACCGCCGCCGCGCGCTGGTCTATACGCACCCCACGCTCGCCGACTGCTGCACCCATACTGTTCCCGGCGTCAGCCCGGCCGTGATCGAGTACGGCACCGACACCACACGCGCGATCGCGGGGTGGGTGTTCGGGGGTAGCGGCGAGCGGTTCCGCGATCTGACGCTGATCTTCTCGCATGCGGGCGGCACGATGCCGTTCCTGATCCAGCGGTTCGAGCAGGAAGCGCGCACGCCGGCCCATGCCGCCCGGTTGCCCGACGGCGTGCGCCCGCTGCTGCGCGGTTATTACTATGACACGGCTCAGGCGACCAACCCGGTGGCGATGGGCGCGCTGACCCAGATCGTCCCGGTCGGGCAGATACTGTTCGGCACCGACTTCCCGTACCGGACCAGCGCGGAGACGGTGACGGGCCTGACCGGGACCAGCTTCTCGCCCGCCGAGCTCGAGCAGATCGGTCGCGGCAATGCGCTGCGACTCCTGCCGCGCTTCGCCGCCCAACGATTCTAGATCAAATCCTCAATCCGGATCGGCAGCTTACGAAAGCGCTTGCCCGTCGCATGATAGATCGCATTGCCGATCGCCGCCGACGCGCCCACCATCGCGACTTCGCCAAGTCCTTTAACGCCGATCGAATTGGCCAGCGGGTCGGGCTGGTTGACGAAGCCGACCTCGACCTCGCCGATGTCGGCGTTCACCGGCACGACGTAATCGGCGAGGTCGTTGTTGAGCACGCCGCCATAGCGCAGGTCGACCTCTCCCACCTCGCGCAGCGCGGCACCGAACGCCCAGACGACGCCGCCGATTACCTGGCTGGCGGCGGTGCGCGGGCTGACCACGCGACCGCAATCGGCGATGCTGACCGTTCGCGCGAGGCGGATGCGCCGGGTCGTCGGCTCGACCCGCACCTCGACGAAATGGGCGATATGGCTCATCGTGGTGAAGCCCGGATAGTCGGGGCCGGCGATGGCGTAGCCGCCCGCGCGTAGCGCATCGAGCGCGGCGGGTTTCTGCCCCGGGCCGAGGTGCGACACCTCCACCTCCAGATAGGGG
>CAXTTU010000020.1:0-19914 GCA_964247225.1 uncultured Sphingomonas sp.
TGTACGGACAGTTCGTCACTGAGGCGAAGCGGCTCTTGGCGGGGGAGGGCTGAACCATGGACATGATGAACACCACCCGCCGGAGCGTCCTCGGCATCGCCGGTGCCGGTACTCTGGCGGCGCTCACCCCCGCCGCGTCGGGGACGATGCGACCGAGCGAACCGGGCGCGATCCGTCCCGAACTCGCCGCTGCCGAAGCGCGGTTCCGCCAGGCTGATCTGATCTCTGCCCGCTACGATTCGCTCGTCTTCACCGCCGCGCATCGTCGTCAGGAATGCGCAGCCGCCGCCGTCCCGCACGTCACCACGGCCTACACGGCAATGAGCGGCGAGCGCGTCCTCACCACTTCCGAGCGGCAGGACATCGCGATCGCGAAGGGGCTTGCGTCCATCCTGCGCGACAAGCCCGAAGCCGAGCGGCGGGAGTGGCAGAGGCGTGACGGCATCCGGGAAGCTCGTCGGTTCGTCGCCGCCCACCACCGCCGCGAGCGGGCCATTGCTCGGCTGCCCGAGACGGTCGCGTTGAAAGCGGCTGCGCGGCGGAGCGATGAGCTGAGCGCGCGCGCGGGCGAGCTGGAAGAAGCGTTCTACGCCGTCCCGTCCGCCAGCCTTGCCGATCTGCAATACAAGCTGCGGCTGCTCGATGAGCGGGGTGGACTGGACGCGTTCCACTTTCGCACCTTCATCCTGCCCGATGCGGCCGCACTCGCGCGCGCGGAGGGCCACTGACATGGCCTCACTCGCTTTACCGCCGCCGACAACTGACCCGACGTTCGACCCGGCCGCTTGGCTGGACGCGCTGACCAGCATCGGCGGCGGCTATGCGCTCGGTTCCAGCGGTCGCCTCCACCTCCTCGTTCGGAATTGCGACGCCAGTCAGCTGCTCGGCGTGGTCGCGGAGATCGCCGGTCGCCCGGAGCGCCGGGCAGCCGTGAAGCGCGCGATCGAGCAGCGCCAGGCAGGGGAGGAATGAACATGATCCGCCATGCACGATCCGCTGAGGTGATCGCGTTTCCCAAGCCGGTGATGCGGGGCAGAAAGCGCGTCAGCCGTTACGTCGACACGAGCGGCGGCGACCTCGCGCTGATGCTGATCGAGCGCGACGGGGGCGACTTGCCGGCAAACGTGGTTCGCCTCGTGACGATGCTGGACGAAACGCCAGAGCCGGGCCGGACGGCCCTCGGATTGGCCTTGGCGATGTTCACCTTGCTTGGCGAAGAGCAGCAGGATGCGATTCGGAACAGCCTTCGATGCATGAAATATGGCGGCAACCGCGCCAATCGCGAACTCGCGATTGAGGTGGACCGGATCATCGGTCGCCGCCCATCACCGTCGCACAACGGGGCATGACCGTGACGAACGCTCCCCTTCGCGCACGGCGCGCACTCGGCAAGGGACGACCATGGCCGCGCAGCCGACGCCGCGCATGGACCCGGCCCAACGACCTCGCTTCCGCGCCCGCGTTGTTCGCGGCGATCCCGTCGCTACCCCGGCACGAGCTGTCCCGGCTCACCGTCGCGATGATCGACCGAATGGACGAACTCGACGGCGACCCCGATGCCGAAGACGGTTATGATACCGAGGAGGAACGATACGAATAGCCTTGCCCGCTGGGAACCTGACCCAGCTCCGCCCGGTCGCCAGCGTAGGCCAACCGCCCGCCATCGGGGCGCATGGTCGCGGCCGCGCGTCCACCGCTTCGTGGACAGGCACGCCCTCGCCGAGCAATACGGGCCGGACTGGTGGCTGCCGATCTACCGGCGCGCGTTCCCGACGCTCATGTCCGCCGTCGCCGTGCGCCAGGACGGATGGGCGCAGCGCGGCGGAATCGACCGGTTGCTCACCCTTGCTTGCGGGCGGACCTACACCGTCGACGAGAAAGTGCGAACCGAGGACTGGCCCGACGTGCTGCTGGAGCGGTGGTCGGACGAGGCGCGCAAGGTGCCGGGCTGGGTGCAGAAGCCGCTGGCGGTGGACTTCATCGCCTATGCCTGGGCACCGGCGGCGACGTGCGTCGTCATGGCGGTGGCGGCGCTGCAACGCGCATGGCGTCAGCACGGGCGGGCGTGGATCGGGCTCTACGGGACGCGGCGGGCGGAGAATCCGGGCTATGTGTCGGTCAGCGTGCCCGTGCCGCGGGGTGTGCTGATGCAGGCGATCGTCGAGGCGATGTTCGTCAGCTGAGGCAAACGGTGGCCTTTACGTCGCCGCAATTCTCAGGCTCTATGAGCCTCTGGGCGCGCCAGGGGGATGGGAGGGCCGACGATATGACCGCCACTGTCCTGCTAAGCATCGCTGGTCGGGGAAAGGATGACGCGCCCCTTTTAGGCGACCTCTTGGACCAGATACGCGACTATTTCGAGATGGTCGACGCCGTCGCACAATCCATGACGGGCGATGGGGCTGGCCAGTATGACTGGCGCGTCGTTGGGCTTAGCAAAAACAGCCCGGCGACGATCACGGCGGAACCGATACCGCGTAGTGGGTTCCCGAACGGGGCGATCCTTGCCAGTCGAGCGAGCGAGCAGGCGGCTTTCGGGCTTGCGCGCTTGCAGGCGGAAAGCGTGAGACCACTGCACTTCACGGACAACGTGCTTGAGGCAGCTGATCGCTTCGTGCGTCGAATCACCAAGGGCATCGCAGAGACGACCGTCACGGCACCGGGAGTGCCGGGATTGACCCTTCGTCCGACGGAAGCGTCCGCCGCAATCGAACATATTGCGCGCGTTCGGGAGGACGACCCTGTCCATCCCTACAAGGAATTGGGCAGCGTCGACGGCCTCATCCAAACTGTCGGCGTGGACGGATGGGGACACCCGTTCATCGTGGTGCGAAGTCGGCTCACCGGGGCAGACGTGAAATGTTTTCTTGCGGGGGAGGCGCTGCGGGCGCTTGAGGGAGAACCTGTCGCAAATGTCGTTTGGAAACAGCGCCGGGTGACCGCCCTAGGCGTTCTAAGATACCGATCTCTGGGCCGCGTTTCCCAGGCTGATGTCACTCAGCTGGAGTTCGCGAGCCCTCCCCAAGAACTTCCGCAACCGGAAGACGTTATTGATCGGGCCTTCACCGGCGGGCTCGGCTCTGAGGAGTATTTAGAGAGGGTCCGGAATGGCGACGCCTAGATATGCGTGGGACTCCTGCGCTTGGATAGCGATGATCATTCAAGAACAGGCCGTCACGAAGGATGGTGGCATCGAAGATCGGGCGACCCCATGCAACCACGTTATTGAGCTGGCCCGAACGAAGCGGGCTGAGATAGCGACTTCGGGCCTGTCGCTAGCCGAAGTCTGTAAACACAAAGACGTGAAGGCATTCGACGGCGATACCCTGACTGACTTCTTCAGGAACGACTACATCCTCATTGTCGCTGTGGACCGTTACGTGGGCACGCTGGCGCGAGAACTCATGCAAGGTGGACATGGTGGCCTGAAGCCGCCTGACGCTGTGCATCTTGCGACCGCGCTGATAGCACACGCCGCGCAATTCCATACTTACGACGATACCCTGCTTAAGCTCGATGGGAAGCTACAGAAGCCCGATGGCGGGCTCCTGAAAATCTGTAAGCCGTTCGGCCCCCCACCGGATCTGCTAAGCCAGCTCTGAAGATCGGGTGCCGACCCGTTCGTGCCGAACGGATAGCAGCTCCGCTGAGACATTGACGGGTGCCCGCCGCTGCCCCAGCACGGGCCCATGATCCAGCTTACCCAAGCCGATGGCAAGCCCGTCGCCGTGAACCCGAACGTGATCGCCACCGTTCAGCCCAGCGACGACGGCACTACGATCATGCTGTCCAGCGGGAAGACGTTCGAAGTGCGGGAGAGCTTCGCGGCGGTGAGCAAAGCGCTCGGCACGACGGCGATCGAGGACGAAGGTGGACCGGTGGGATTCGCTGTCGCGGGTTGACGCGCAGTTCCATCATCGCCGCCGCAATCCGGCCGCGGCTGCCTGCGAGACCCGCGATGCTGGTTTGTCTACCCCGGTCGCGCGCCGCAACCGGCCTGCTTCATGGATAAGAGCTTATCGCCGATAGCCGAATCGGCTGCTCTCGACGGAGGCTACAGCCCCCGCGTGGTCGCCAAGCGAGATCGCAGCCGTGTCCTGAACGACCCGCGTGCCGTTCGACCCCACATCGGGCGTGGGTCGCAGAAAACGGAGGTATGACGTGAACGAGACCAGCGCTCCCGACCTTTTTGCAGCGGCAAAGGGCTACGCGGTCGCAATGACTCGGCTCGTCCCCGATTTCGAAGCGGTCGGGCTGGCCACCTCAGTAGCGATGGCCTTCTACCTTCTCGCCGGGTTCGCCATCGAGCTTTCGCTGAAGGCGATTGTGCTCCGCACGCGAAATGATCGTCGTTAGCTGCGCCAACTGGGTCACGATCTTACCGCCGCTTTTCAAGCGGCCTCCGATTGTGGGCTTACCGTCGATGACGGCGGTTCGTTCGCCCAGCTGGTAGAGCGGATGAGTCCCGTTCATAAAGGTCTCGTGGCTCGCTACGTTCCCGACGTAGAGGTGATCAATTTGCCCGGTCCGTTCCTCCTGCTCTCCCTGCTTGAGGCGCACATAAGTCGCGCAGAACGTCAGTTCGATGTTTGGGAGGATGCTCCATCAACCTGAAACGTTCGCCATCCCCGCCGCACCAACATCTGCATTGAACGGGTCTGCGCTATGGACGAAACCCATCCCGATCCCGAGTATTCAGACCACTACGTCGCGTTCCTCGACGTTCTCGGCTTCTCTGAGCTGACCCGTCGCGCCGACACCGATCCAGCATGGCGAGCTGTTCTTCGCCAGTCTATAAAGACTTTGAATCGGACCATGCCCCGGGCGGTTGAGCGGACCGGCTTCCGGTTTACTCAGTTCAGCGACAGCATCGTAATGTCGGCCGCCATGACGCTCGAGGGTCTGTCGACCGTCGTTCAGGGTTGTCAGCTCCTGACCCGGAACCTTCTTAGCAGCGGCATTCTGCTTCGGGGAGGTATCGCCTCGGGAAAACTGCACCATGATGCTGAGATGCTGTTCGGCACCGGCCTAATCGACGCCTACGAATTCGAGCGACGCGGCGGGCCGCCCCACATCGCCTTGTCGGAACTGGTCGCGGAGGCTGTGCACCCAGATTGGCTTCCAACCGGCGCGCCTAATCTGGTGCGAGAAGACCCTTGGGACTTAACCCCGATGCTTCATACCCTTGCAGAGTTCGAGCTCTACGACGGCATCCCCCGTGCTGGAGGAGCCGTCCTCGATCGACAGGCAGTGCATATCGCGGCCATGATCCAGTTCTATGCGACAGAGATGTCGTCATCACCTTCTGTTCGGGCAAAATGGCGATGGCAGCAGGATTACTGGAACCGAAGCGTAGCGGTGCTAGGCCTGCTCGCTCGTTCGGAGTCACGCTCAGATTGGAGCGAGATGGCCGAGCGGGCAGAAGATGAGTCGCGACGACGAACTGAGAACTACAATCGAGACCATCCCCCAAAGTCTGGCGACGGCTAATCGGATAGTTGTCTGCCCCGGCGTTGGTCCGCCGCAGCCGGGTCCATCGGCGTGACGCGAGCGGGCCGAGCGTTCAGCCCGCCACGTAGGGGTGAGCGGCACGCACGATTTCCACCGCGCGGCGGATCACGCCGCGCTCGGCGGCGGAACCCTCGGGCGTCACGCGCCAGTTCGAGCGGACATTCGATGCGATGGGCAGCTTGGTCACGGTGCCAATCACCTCGCGCCACCGGCGGGCGTCTCCACCAGCGGCACCGGCGACCACGGTGACGAGCAGGTCGGCGAGCTCGGCGGGGCTATGGACCTGAACGGACATGAGGAGGCGGTGCCCGATAGACGTTGAGGGACTACTAACGACGCAAGCGCGTTCCGGTGGTTCGTCGGGACGGCACCCTTTTTAGGGGCTCGCAAAACTCAAACCGAGCCCATCGAAGCACAATCAGCGCTGTCCAAATTGCCAAAGGAACAGGTGGGGCAGGCGCAGCGAATTGGGTCGCCCGAACGCCTCGCGGTAGAATGTAGCGCCGCAGACGGTGTGCGCCTTCGACTCGCTGATCTCGCCGACCACGCGCCCGGCCAGCCACACGGCCAATCCCTCGAACCCGCTGCTGTCGCGCACGCCGACCCCGAACAGGTCGAGGACGTCCCAACCTGTGTCCAGCGCGCGACGCGCCCAACCGTCGATCGCCAGCGCCAGCGCGTCCTCCACGATGTCGGGCCAGATCTCCGGATGAGTGATAGACGGGGCCGGGCAGGTCCGCAGTTCGCGCAGCCCGGCGATGATCTCTGTCGGCAAGCCGCGCACCTCATCAATGCGATCGAGCGAAGCGGCCGGGGGAGTTTTACCGGAAACTCCCCCTTCGCTTTTTGTGTGCTGCTGTCGGGACTTAGCTGGCAAAAAACCCTGCGCGGGGGGAGTTTGGGTGCAAGTCGCCACCGCTGCCGCCGGATGATCAACATATGCGCGGTGCCGCGCTAAATATCGTCCCTCTACGTGTAAGGGTTGAGAAAAGCCCCCCAACTCCCCCTCGGCCGGGCCTAAGTCATTGTCGTCTAGCGCGATTATGGCCGGGGGAGTTTGTGGGGGAGTTACAGAAAAGCCCCCCTTTGGCGAGGCAAACTCCCCCTCATCCTGCCTGCGGCGGTGATTGAACCTCATCCCTTGGTCCTCGCCTCGATGAAGTAGCTAGCGCTGTCTTTCTTCTTGCTGTCGCCGGTGGGCTTCTTGCGGAGCGTCAGCACGCGATCGCCGTCGTCCACCGCGCGTCCGACGAGCGCCCGCAAGCGGAAGCCCGCATCTTGGGCAGTGATGCGGCCACCCTGCATGCTGCCGACAGCCGCGCCGAGTGCGCCACGTAGGGCGTCGACCGCGCGGCGCTCGTCGGCATAGGCCGCCATGTCACCGATCATAGTATCCGGCTTGGGCGGGAACTCCAGCATGGCTGCGAATTCCGCGGCCTTGAAGCAGCTATCAGGGTTCGCGAGCGGCCCGGCACCGTCGTTCGGGAACTGCGCCCAGAGCGCATTAAGGATCGTCCGAGTGCCCTCGGCTTCCGTGTCCTCGTCCTCGTTCGCGCGGAACAGGTCCTGGAAGGCGAAAAGCCCCGGCGCGTCATGCCCCGCATCCCGCTGCCGCTTAGCCCAGGCGTTGAACACGATCTCGATCGGTGCCCCGACCAGCCTGTACCAGTGTTTGAACCGCGTCGTTGATTCCGGCCGAACACCCGGCACGAGCAGGATGGAATAGATCGCGTTGAGGATCGCGCCGCGATGGTCCAGCGTCCAGCCGATCGGGTCGGGGTGCTCGACATTTCTGTTCTCGGGATCCGGGCGGTCGACTTCCAGACTGATCCTCAGCGTTCTCGACGCCATGTCACCCACGGCGGTGATGCCGTTACCGGTAAACACGATCGTCGGCGTGGTGGACACGGTCTCGGTGCGCGTGGAGCCCAGCACGCGATCCACCATCTCGGCGGACGTGAGCGCCCTCTCGATGTGCGGGCACCGAATGGGGGTCCCTCGGCTGATATTGTCGAAGGGGATCATCGCCACCCCCGTCATGAAGGCCGCGAGCAGCGCTTTACGGCGCTCATTCTCGTCGTCGGCCCAAACAGCGGCGGCCGGCCGAATGCCGGTTGCTGCGACGTGCGCCATTACCACAGTCGTGGTCTTACCACCGCCGCGCTGCCCGGCGTCGATGGCATAGGCGGGGCGCTCGGCGAGCAGGTGCCGCTGGACGGTCTGCGCCGTCATCGCGATAATGACGGCCTTGCCCGCGGGCGTGGTGGTAACGTCGACCAGCCACTTGTTGATCAGGTAATCGAAGCAGTCGACCGCGTAATCCAGGTCCACCTCAGCGGGAGCGGGCACTGCGGCGAGCAGCGCATCGGGGATGCGGAAGATCACCTGTCGCTGCGCATCCAGGCCGTGTCCGGCGACGAGTTCACGACCGGGCAGAACGAGCGGAAGCGTCACCAGCGCGGACACCCGCGGGAGCTTGCTCTCGGACCAACTCAGGTATGCCTTGCCGTGGGGCTCTGGGATGCGGACAGCATAGGTTTCGCCATCCTTGTTGCACCGCTCGAAGCGGACAAATTTTTCGATCTCAAGGGCCGCGTCCGTATACTCCGCTGGCACGATGGCCGCATGCGCCGGCGCGGGAATGACGGAGAGATCATCCCCATGCTCCCGCTCCGCGGCCTCGGCGTCGGTCAGCAGCATATGCAGGCCACCTGGCATTCGCTCGCGGATCACGCCGAGCCGGCCGTCCAGTAGCCGGAATGGCGGCTCCGCCAAGTCAACGGCGCAAAGCTCGGCGTCCACCGCGGTAAGCGTTGGGCCGAGTTCTCCCGCTGTCGCCGGTGCTTCTACGTTCAGCCTGTCGCCGTCCTGTCGGTGATTGCCCTGGCGGACCAACGAGCTGACCCGCTTCGCAGACTGCTGCGCCGTCTCAAGCTCCTTCCTGACCGACCGCTTGTTGGCACCGCTGCGGAGCGCCGTCGCCGCGACGACAGCGTCCACCTCTGTCGGGGACAGGTCCGCGCTTGCGATCAGCCGTTTTACCTCGGGCACCACGCTGCCGGGTTCACTGTCTCCGATGACCCGCTCGACGGTGGCCCGGTCGGCGACGAGCTTAAACACTGCTCCGCCGCGAGCAAACGTATGGATCACAACCGTGCCGTTGGCATTCGCGAACAGCTTGGCCCTGCAGCGTCCGGTGTCCGGCTCCATCGGATCGGCGAGCGTTTCCTGATGGTAGGCCGAAGGGTTAGCCAGAACCTCGGCGACAGTCGCTGCACCAGCATTGTCGAAGTGGAGCTGGACGTGAGGGTACAGCGCGCCGCGGTGGCGCGCGGCGACGCGCTCGCGCGCCTCGGCTTCCGACATGCCGCTTGCCCGCAGTTTGCCGACTTCGGCCTGGTCGGCAGCCTTGCGGATCGGTGCGGCGCGAAGGTTCGCCTCTGCCTTTGCCGCGGCGAGCAGGTCCTCGAATGCCGCCGCCTCGCTCGGCGAAAGGTCGAGAATCGCCAATCGGGTGTTGAGGAGCTTGCCCCGCGTGACCGTGCTGGCGCGGGTATCCTGCACCAGCGGGTCGGCGAGCTGCGGCGGGGCCTCGAACACCAAGCGCTCGGGACTGCCGACCGCGACGTCGATGATGCTGCGCTCGAGCAACTGGCCCGCGCGCCCGACGAGAATGTGGCCGAGCCCCGCCAGCCAGCATCGCTGGTGCAACACCTTGGTCGCGCGCTGGATATCCCCCGCGTCCGCGACGGCGATATAAAGATGGCCGCCCGCCTTGTCGAAGCTTTCCCCTGTCGTCGTATTTCGAACGCCGGAAGACGTGGACGGGCGCCAGAGCCGGGATGCTAACAGAATGTCCGGCACCACTTCGCCGAGCACGGCATCAAAACCCTTCGTCTGGACGCGGGCCAACACTTCGGGCGCCATGCCCTTGGTATCGAAGTCGAGGAGCATCAGTCCCGGTTTGCCACTCGGGAACTTGATGAACTCCAGCGTTCGCGAGATGGCTGCGATTTCGGTTCGTGCCAATTCGGCGTGGCGCACGATCCGGACGCGCCGACTCTCATCCACGGCAGCCGCTTCAACTGTGCCGAGCGCGATCGCCTGTGTCTGGTTCAAGCTGTCGATCAACTCGGCAAACTCGTCCATGTTCGCGACACTGATCGCCTGCGCGACGCCATGCGACATGCGGCAGGCGCTGCCATCGGACACCAGCTTGCCGGTCTCGTCCAACGACAGGCGCTTGGTGAGGGGCCCTCCGTCCTTGCTGAAAACAGTGAGGGTAATCGCGGGACGCTCGGTCAGCGCGGTCGCCTCAGCGGTATTGGGGAGAACGGACGCCATTATGCGCGTCCTCCCGCAATTGTGCTGAGCACGATCGGGCACCGCGGCGCCAGCGTTTGGATCAGAGACATCCACGGGAGCTCTTGTTCCAACCGCGTCTCGATCAGCATGGTGCTGCGACGGGTCGCCGCCGCCGTCGTGGCGATGCTGGCGTACACGTCGATGGACGGCGCAGAGGACACGACGGCAAAGGCGCTGCACGCCCGGATCGCCCGCCGAACGGACG
The DNA here is from genome assembly GCA_964247225.1 of uncultured Sphingomonas sp. Taxonomy (GTDB): domain Bacteria; phylum Pseudomonadota; class Alphaproteobacteria; order Sphingomonadales; family Sphingomonadaceae; genus Sphingomonas. Next base: position 10,082 of record CAXTTU010000020.1, read on the forward strand.
GCAGGTGGAAGCCATGCGGCCCCAGCGCCCGATCGTAATCGTCGCCGATTAGAACGATGGCGGGCCTTGCCCGATCCCGCGGCAGGCGGAACGCCTGTGTCGACTGCTGGACGAAAAACATCCCGACGTTGAGATCGCGGACGGCTTCCAAGACTGGGCGAAGGTGCGGAGCAGTGTGCTCGATCGCCCGGTTCAGGTTCGCGCGGGTCGCGGGCGCATTGATGAAGTGGCTCGACGTCATTCCCGAGCCTCCCCGCTGCGCCGACCGCCGCTGGGACGGACCGACTTGGCCGAAATGACCGTGTCCGTGACGACCTGCAGCTGTTCGCGTTCGTTGCCGGCATTGTCCCGCCAGTGGTTCAGCTTCATCTGACCGGACACGGAGATCAGATCGCCCTTCGCGTGGCGACACAGCGTCTCGGCGGCGCGGCCGAAAGCAACAATGCTGAGCCAGAGCGGAGGCGGATCGGTGTCGCCCCGCATTGTGATCGCGATGCTGGCGGTCGCCCAAACCTTGCCGGACTGGCTGGTCCGCTCGACGGGATCGGACCCCAAGCGGCCATAGGCTGCGAGATGCGCGCTCATGCCCGCGCCCCCTTCTTATCCGCACTGCGCTCTGCCTTGCACTGGCGGTGCGCCATCGCGCCGACGGACATGAGGACCGCCAGCTGAACCGGCGATAGGTGAATTTGGAGCTCGCAGATCAGGTCTGCCACCTGCTCCACGACATCGGCCCACATCGACGGGCCGGACCAGGCGGCGGGAAACTCCTGCTCCATCGCGCCGATTGCGCGCATGACCTGCACGCGGGTTTCGAGATCAGCCATTGTGCCCTCCCCAAGCGAGGGCAGCGACCAGCGTCGCGCGACCGACCGTCAGGCCGATCTGCGTCGTGAGGAATTGCAGACGAAGACAAGTGCTGCTATCTTCGCTGGCGCTGCTGTTAATGAAATTCGTGGAGGGCTGCACCGTTAGCGCGGTGCGGCCCTTTCGCGTTTTATCGGCCGCCGCCGTTGCTGCTGACGCCATGAGGGATCACGCGGCGACCGGCTCGGATGTGCTGCCAACGCGGTGCGCGGCACGCCACTCGGCAATGTCATCGGGGTCGTATTTGACCATACGGCCGACGCGGATGTGCTTGGGCCCCACGCCTTGGCAGCGCCAGTTGGCCATTGTTTTAGTCGACGCGCCGATCAACTCGGACGCGGGTTCGGGGTCGAGCAGGGGCTTCATTTGACCTCCCGATCCGGCGGGATTGCCGGGGAACGAGAGGGCTTTTCTCGGGATAGAAATCTGCGTGATATTTCCGCGTGCGCGGATTGGCTGAAATTCTGCGCGGATTACTGCGCAGACTTCGACTTCCTGCCGGGTTGTCCAGTCGAGCCTAAAGCCTTCGGCCAGTGATCGCGAAAGCTTCGGTTATCCCACCCGTGCTCTATCGCCAGCCCCTTGAAGCGCTGGCGCCAGGCCATATCGCGGTCGCGACTTGCGGTGTCTTCGACCCAGCCGCGGATCGCCGCCGTCATCTCGCTATCGCTCCATTGCTGCGCGGGCTTGCGTGCGGGAATTGGATGTGCGCTGGCGATTGGCGCGCGCTCGCTCAGCGGCTTCCGCGCGGCAATCTGCTGCTCACAGATCCGGGTCAGGCCCGCAGCGTCGACGAACATGAGCCGCCTCTCTGCCACCGGCCCGCTGGTCGCTTGCGGACGGTTTCGAATGATGGAGCATGATCGAAGCAGGTGAGACCAATCGCCTACAATCCACCACTCGCGCGGACATGGCTCGTATTGCCGCTTGAGATACTCGCTTGTGTAGATCTGGAGACCACCGAGCCGGGCGGCCCCGATTATACATTCGAGCGCTTGTTTAGCTTCCCAACCGGCAAGTGCGCGCACGAAGGCGCGGTCTGCCGAAAGTGTGGCGAGCGGGTTCTCGGACGGCACCGGAGCGACCGGTTCAATCTCGACCATCGCGAAATTCGGGGCGTCGTTTCGCCACGTTCGCGGGAACAACGCGTTACCAATCGCCAGAATAGCTTGCCCGAAGAAGACGCGATCCTCGCTGTCCACGGGCCAATTCTCGCGGGCCCCTTTGCCCCAAAAGTGGTTGATCTCTCCGCCCAGCATGGAGCGGGGTTTTAGATCAGGCAGCGTTACGATGAGGTTGAGCAGCGACTCCCTCGTGCAGAAGATCGGGAAGAACCAGTCTACCCCGCATCCTCGCCCGAGCGGCGGTGTTGTGTTCACCGCGGCGTTGGCGAGCCAGTCGCGGATGAGCGTGGGGTCGCGATTCCACGTCGAGCGCTTGAAGGGCCGCATCTCGCCATCCTCCCGCAAGCGGAGATCGAGGACTCCGTTTGCGGCGGCGGACTGAAATGCGGCAACGGCGTCCGGGTCCAGATCGCCGCCGCGCTGCTGCCCCCGCAAGCCGATGTTGGGCGGCTCTTGACGCCACTCGTCGCCGTGGATCGCTTGCCCGATCGCCCGCAACATCATGGGCGCGGCGACATAACCCGTAGGCACGGGAAGTGGTCCGCAGGCGTCGTCCCACGAGATGCCTGAGGTGGTGACCCGCATGGCGATTGGGGCGCGGCCCCGCACAACCTCCTCCGGCGGGGGTGGCCGCTGTTGCCGCTGGCTAGTCACGCCACAGCTCGCAGCCTGGGAGCGACCCGCTTTTGCCCGACCAGCTGTTCCAGCCACTCGCCCCACGCATCGAGGGCCGCGCGCTTTTCAACGAGATATGTCCACAGATTGTAGACTCCGCGAATGCCGGCAGTCTCCCCTGATAGGTGATTGATGACCTTCTCCGTGACCTCGATCTGTATGTTGAGCCCTTGCATCCGCGTCGTGCCCGTGCGGCGAATATCGTGAAGCCTCCAAGGTTCGATCGCGGCTGCATCCGGCTCTTCCCCAGTCTCGCGAGCTCGCTCGTTGCAGATTTGCTGCAGCTGCTCCTTCATTTTCTCGTCGAGCCGCCGCTTCATTCGGGAGAACCCGCTGATCGCGGTGGTGCCCGTCGTTGTGAACAGCAGCCCCCTGCGCTTCCATCCCAGCGCATTCGCCTCTGCAACGGCCAACGCGTTCAATGGCACCAGGTGCTCTGAGCCGTTCTTCGCGCGCTCACCGGGCAACCGCCATAGCTGCTCGTTGTGGCTGAGCTCGGGCCATGCCAGCCCGGCGACCTCGTTGCGCCGCTGCAACGTGGTGATCAACATCCTGACGAAGCCGCCGAACGGGTCACCGATCTCATAGGTGGCGCGCCAAAGCGCCAGCAGTTCGTCGGGGGACAGAACCCTCTTGCTCGCCTTCACCCCCGGCGGCACGTCCATTTCAGCCATGGGAGAGCTTGTGATATCCCCGCGCTTTACCGCCCAGCGGAACAGCCGGCGCATTACAGCATGCACTTGGCGCTGAAGGGCAGGGCGGTCCCGCAACCTATCCAGCACGCCGCTGATCTCGTGCTTAGCGATGTGCGGGAGCGGTTGGCCACGGAGGTGAGGCAAGACGTGCAGTTCAAGTTGCCGCTTGGCTTGCGGCCAGCTGCTCCCCCACTCCGTCTTGAGATAACCCTCGGTGAAGGTTTCGACGTAGGTCCCGAAGGCGAGCGTTTCCGCTTCGCGCCGGCGAACCTTTTCCGCGTCGACCGGGTCAATGCCTTGCCCGACTAGGATCGCCAAACGCTCCGCCTCGGTGCGTGCGGTCGTCGGCGTCCATGGAGAGCCGTGTGGGCCAATCGTCCAGCGTTTCGTCTTCGTCCCGCGCCCACCCATGCGGTATTGGTAGACGTAGCTTCGACGACCGCTGGTGGTGACCTTCAGCCCGAAGCCTCGCAGTTCGTCATCCCACAGGAACGCGTCCGACGGACCGGGCTGGAGCGCGTCAACTGACCGCTTCGTGATCTTGCCCGTCCCCATCGGTCCCGCTCGCCAGTAAGCACCTGGCAATCACCCTAGCGGGATAGGGCGGGAACATCAAGGAAACACCGGGAAGCGAACGCGGCGGGAACACTGGCGGACTTTGGCCGTTCCCTTCGCGAGCGAGCAGGCGAGCACAAGACTACGAATCTGAGGGTCGGACGTTCGAATCGTTCCGGGCGCGTCAACATTTACAACGACTTATGGGCTGACGGGCTTGTTTCAACCGTCGACCCGTCGTTCGGCCGATTCGCCCGGTAGGACGTGGGTAGGATCGTCCGATCCATCTCCAGCCATCCCCGAGCGATCGGCTCGAACGCCAGAACGCCTTCGTGGAAGATGCTGACGCACGATCGGCGTGTTGTCCAGCGCTGATTCGCGGACTCAATCCCGGGCCGGTCGGGCACTCGGCGATGGGCCTATCGTCCGGTACTCGTGTTGGAACGGCGCGTCTAAACCGGGCGGAAGCGCTCGCGAGTGCGATCGCGCAACGAGTCCGCGACACATGCGAGACCAAGCACGACGGGGGTCGGAGAAGCTCGGGCATTTCTGGCCGGTCCTGGCCGGGACGTATTGCTCACCGCCCAGATGGATGATCGGCTTGCGACGACCGTCATTCTTCAGCCCTCAAGCGGAGATCCACCACGGACCGGACGTGCGCCGCCTCGACGATGTTGAGGCGGCCCTCCTTGTTTGCGCGCACGACGACTCCGGCGAAGCCCAGGCTTGGCGAGCGCGCTCTGATGCCATGCACGAAGAACACCGGCGCGCCGCTGATCCCGTCCGGCTCGTCGAGGAACGCCTGTCCCGGGCTCGGGACGAGCGCGACCAGACCGGGACTGTCCCACGGTGTCCTCGGCGCTCTGTCGAGGTAGAGCTTGACCCATCGTGATCTGATGTCGACGCCCAGCAGGTTCCAGTCGTGGTCGAAGAATGGCTCGTAAGCGACCACGCCTGTTGGATAGCCGATGCAGAAAACGGCATCGATGGTTGCCGGGTCGACAGAGGTCAGGTCCGGGATGGTGGCCAGGTCCATCCTGATGAAGTTGCGGGATAGGTCGCGAGTGCCGTCGACAGGCGTGAACTCGGCGACGAGCAGGTCCGCCGCGTCCGCCATTTCCGGATCGGACGAGGCTTCAAGGTAGGCTTGGCTCACCTTGCGGGGAGTGACCCCGATCGCCCGATCGCCCTCTCCATCGACGATGGCGACGATCTCGTTCGCCTCGCGCCCTGCATTGATGAGCTGATGGCGGCTGCATACGAGGAGGTCGCGCTCGCGATGCCGCACCATGAGGCAGGACCCGGACAGCGACAAGTCGTGGTCGTGACCGGGATTGTGAAAGGCTAGCGGCCGGCAGAAGCGATGGAGGCTGTCGATGACGGCCGAAGGGTTCAGCAGGACACCGTTCACGTTCACGCTGAGCACGGCGCGAGCCCTAGTGAACGAGTCCGTCACCTTTCCCTCACCGGCCGGGCTCCGCCCCTCGATGCGGGATCGCGAACTTGTCGCTCAGGCGAGGAGCGCATCGTCCAGCATCCGTCTGATCGCCGCCAGGCCATCCGGACCGGTCCGTCGGTCGGCTTCGAAAACCTCTCGCGAGTTGTCGGCCAGGAGCTCCGCCCGCGCAGCCGCCTCTCGGAGCAGCGCGGCGATGCGCGCGGCGTGACCTTCGTTCAACGACGACGCGCGCCGCTCCCACGAATCGATCGCGGCCGAAGTCATGCCCGCGAGCGGCGCGTCCGCGCCGAAGCGGCGGTTCACCGGCACGAGGAAGTCGCGCTCGAGCCTGACCCGCTCCTCGAACCTCGTGCGCCGCTTCGATCCGTCCATCAGCCCTTCTCCAGCCGCACCCTGAGCGAGGCGATCCAAGGCAGGAGCCTAGCATGAACATCGATGACCCGCGACCGGTCTATCGTCGCGGGTGGCCGAACTCCGCGCTGGCCGGCCATGCGGCACGCCATGGCAAGGTCGTATTCAGCCCGGGTCAAGGGCAGCGGCGCCACTCCGGCCAGTCGGAAGGGGGAGTGGCGAGTGAAGTCGGGGCGCGGAAGGAGCGCCCACGAGGCGGCCATCGCGATGTTGCGGAGGCAGACGTAGACGAGTCCCATCTCGTAGAGGGCGTTCTCGGGCGCCGCGTCGAGCTGAGGGGGTACTGCCGCGAGGATGCTCTCGAAAGAGGCGACGTCGAGGGCGGCGTCGCGGTATGGGGCAGGCTCGCCCAGCGCTCGAAGCGTCGGAACCGGCTCGAACAAGCTCCTCGCCTCAAGGTGGAGATGCCACGCGAAGAGCTCGCCGTTGGCGAACATCGCCGCCAGTCTGCGCTGGCCATACCACGACACGGATGGTTCCGGTCCGGCCATGCCCGGCGGAATGTGCAGCAACACGTCCGCCTCGGGCACCTTGCCCTCACCGTCGGCGACGACGGCGAGAAGGTCGAGGTCGCTGGTCGCGTCGCGATCGCCGCGCGCGACGGAGCCGAACACATGGACACCGAGCAGCCTTCCCGTCATCGATGCGAGATCGACTTGGAGAGTATGGAGATGAACAGGCCGACGTAGAGATAGCGCATCAGGACGAGCGCGTAATCCACTATCGCGAAGCCCCGGAACTTGGTGTCGGGGCCTGCATCCAGCAGCCGGTCGAAGCAGTAGCCGAGCACTCGCAGACCGGACCCGGTGTCCGTCCACCCTACTCGCGGCAGAACCGACCAGAGATTCACCAGGCTGAGCGCCAGCAGAAGCGCCGTCGCGCTGCCCAGGAGCCTGAGCGGGCGTTCGCCGTGTCCCCAGACCAGTCCGCCAAGTCGCAGCCTGCACAGCGACGCTCCTGCCCGCGCTCTGTCGAGTAGGCCGGGATACTTGCGCCGGTAGTAGTCGCCGCGACCGCGCATGGCGCGCGAATAATGATCGATTTCGGCTTCGACTTCCGCAAGCACGAACGCGCGCTGGCTGGCGAAGTGGCCGATCTCCGCGGCATTGGCCCGCAGGTTTTGGAGCGAGTCCCGGCGCAGATTGGGTTCGAGCGGGAGACTGGCGATCATCTCCTCATGGTCCAGCAGCGTGCGGTGGACGGTGGCGTATTTGAAGTCGCAGGCTGGGAAGGACGTGCCGCGCAGGTTCGAGTCCTCAAATCGGCAGCCGACGAACCGGCAGCGCTCGAATGTCGCTCCGTGCAGATAAGCCCGCTCGAACACACCGTATGAGAAGTCGCAATCAACGAATGTTGCGTCCTTAGCGTTGAGGTCGGCGAAACGTCGGTTGCGCAGGTCCAGCCGCTCGTGCCGGGTTCGAGGCACGGCCACCCGCTCGATCGGCGCGCCGAGCGGTGCACGCGGCTCGGGCGCAGGCGCAGCGACGATTGGCGTCGTCGTCGGTTGGGTCGGGCGTCCGAACATGCGGCCCAGTTTTAGCGAGCAGCCGACGAACCCGCCAGCGCGGGCTTCAGATCATGGTCGGGTAGTCAGCTCCCGTACGGTCCCAGTCTTGCGGGGAAGGCTGGACGAGACAGTCTGGGATGGCGGAGGCGAGCAGGACCATTAACCGGTCGGCGACGGCCCTGAATGCCTCCCCGGAGTCGGCATCGTCAATCTCGGGATAGTCGGACCGCTAGCCGATCGTTCTGACGGCCGCCTTGAAGGCGTCGCGGTCGGCCGCGTCGCCGGCGATCCGTCTGGCTCAGCCCGAAGCCGGGCACCACGGCCGTCGTCGGCCGTCCCACGTCCGCGCCAATCCTTCGGCGACGAGCTGGTCGCCGAGCGACCGCCCGCGCCTGACCAGCACCCGTCGGCGGTGCCGTTCGCCAGCAGACGCTCGTAGCGCGGGCGATCTCGCGGAAGCGCTCCACTCAATCACGGTCGTCGGCGATGGCCAGCGCCTCGGCCCAGCGTAATTGGTCCCCGTCGTCCATCGCCTCCGGATCGGACGCCGGGCGGGATGGGTCAAGCGCGCTGCCCCGTGGACGTTCGAAAAGTCGCGATATGGACGCGATGACGGATTGATCGTGTTAACACACAACGCTTAGACGTGGCCCGTTCGCCGAGAGGCGGACCGGGGCGTGACAACCTCGTCGGTAAGTAGCCGTATGCCCGGTCGAACCTGTTTCGGCCGGGAGGCGGACGCGTATGTCCAGGGCTCCGGCCTAAAGGCGTCCGCGCCTGTCTTACCGCAGGTTGTCAACTTCCGGCTTTCGGGCCGGCGCCGCTCCGTCAACACGGACGGCGCCGCCGGCTGGAGCACCAGCGACGCGCCGCCCGAACAGGGGGTGCATATGGGTCGCGGACACGGCCGCCGAACGGGGCGGCTTCTCGCATCGGCATCGGTCGTCACGGGCGCGTTGCTGCTCGCCGCGTGCGGCGGAGGCGGTGGGGTGAACTCGCCGGGCTCGACCGCGCCGCCGGTCTCGACGCCGGCACCGACACCCACGCCCAGTCCGGCACCCACTCCGACGCCGTCTCCCACGCCGACACCGACCTCATCGGCGGACTCGCCCGAGTACAAGGCGTCGGGCGCGGTCGTGCTGGCGAAGGCGGCCTACGCCTACGACAAGGGCATCACGGGGAAGGGCGTGACGATCGCCGTGCTCGACACTGGCGTGAACCGCACCACGAGCGAGTTCGTGGGCCGCATCTCGGCCGACAGCACCGGGTTCGAGCAGAAGGTCGCTCGCTGCGGAACCTGCGCGCCCGAGACGGTCGCGCCCTATCCGATCGACGACCGGCAGGGCCATGGGACGGAGGTGGCCTCAATGGCGTTGGCGGCACGTAACGGCGCAGGGCCGCAGGGCGTCGCACCCGACGCGACATTGCTGATGCTCAAGATCGTCGGTGCCGACCTGTCCGGGCAGACGGCGTCGAGCACCGGTCCGATACCCGAGAGCGGGGACGCCAACGTCGCGCTGATCGCGCCCGCGCTGCGCTATGCGGTCGACAAGGGCGCGTTCGTCAGCGTGCTGGCGCTGAACGGTGCGGCCGGCGGGCAGGTTGCCGTCGACCAGCGCGCCGCCATGGACGTGGTGCGCGGAGCGGATCGGCTCGTCGTCCAGTCCGTGTCGAACGACACCGGGCAGGACAGCTTCACCGGCCAGATCGCCGAGAACCTTGTCGGCACGGATCGCGCCAACAAGGACTGGTTCCTGTTCGCGGTCGGCCTCGACCAGAACGGGACGCCGCGCACCGCGAACGGCAACGCGGGTCCGCTCGCCGATCGAATGATCGCCGCCGCCGGCAACGGCGTCCAGGTCGTCGACAAGGATAGCAACTACGTCACGGTCACCGGCAACAGCTTCGCCGCCCCCGCGGTCGCGGCCGCGGCGGCGCTGCTCGAGCAGTATTGGCCGCAACTGGGCGGCAAGGCGATCGCCCGCATCCTGCTCGACACCGCTACCGACGCGGGTGCGCCCGGCGTCGACCAGGTCTACGGCGTCGGCATCCTCAACCTGGAGAACGCCCTGAAGGCGCAGGCGCCCGCGTCGTCGTTCGTGCAGGCCGAGAGCGTGATCGCCCGCTGGTCGGCGCTCTCCGTGTCGCCCGCGTTCGGCAGTGCCGCGACCGCCGCCGCCCTGAATGGCAGGCTGGGCGCGCTCACGGTGCTCGACCGCTACGGCCGCGACTATCGCATGACCGGGAACGCCGGCGTGCGCGCCCGCGGGGCGGGGCTGCTCTCCGGTGCCCTCCAGTTCTCGGACGGACCGCTGCCGCGCGGTTCCTCGCTCGCTGATAGACGGCTCGGGTTTACTGGCGACACGACCGTCGGACCTTGGCAGGGTCTGTCCTCTAATCGCCCGGCAAGCGCGTTCGTGGCGCTGGGCGGCGGCCGTAGCCTCGCGTTCACCGCCAACGCCGCCGTCGGCGCGCCGGCGAGCGCGTCCGGCTCGTTGCTGCGCAGCGTCGTCGCGCAGCCCGTAGGCGCGTCGGCGTCC